>NZ_JBQKUM010000007.1:0-91320 GCF_054968605.1 Pseudoalteromonas sp. G5_S1_14_S5
TGCCCACACAGATTGATAGATTTAAATTGTTAAAGAGCTTCTCTTCATTGTGACTTGCGTCACTTCGTAAGAGGCGGCCATTCTAGCGACTTAATTCTCAGTGTCAAACACTTATTTGGAATTAATTTCTACTTTCTAAAAGTAGGAGTGAATTATCACTCAAAGCTAGTTGCCTTTACTAACATTCTTTACTGAAGCCTTGTGGCGCCTGCCGTGTCAGTGAGGCGGCATTATAGAGATGCCTCTCATATTGGCAAGCATTAAATGCATTTTTTATTGAAAAAAGAGGTTAAGCGAAGACATTTCAACCAAGGGCTTATTTGTACCACTTTAAGCCCAACTTTCGAACAAATTACTAACAACAGCCTGTGGATAACTACTCATCACTATCAAAAAAATAAGACAATCGAGATCTAGGGTTTAAGTACTCTCTCACTTGTTCAGGTAGTTTGTTGGGATTAACCGCATTAACGATCTTGATATCTTTAGCAAGCAGGTCAATTACAGGAGCTTGCGTTCTGGGTACGCTAGGGTCATAGGTCAGCACATTAGGATAAAGCATATGCTTGGCATTTACCGAAATCACAATACCAATTGAATCATTGGAGAGCTGGACCACTGTTCCTGGCGGGTACACTCCCATAAACTTAACCAATAGACTTAAGTTGTCTTGGCTATATAGGTGTTTGCAGTTCTTATATAAGTGGGAAAGCGATAAATAAGGGATCATTGGCTGTGACTGTGTTTTGCCATGGCACAAATTATCGAATGCATTGACCACCGCCACTATCTTGGCAAACTCATCAATCTCTTCTTCTTTTAAGCCTTCAGGGTAACCCGAACCATCATTCACCTCATGATGCTGAGCAATTACCTTTTTAGCTGTTTCAGGAAAATCCTCTATTGCAGAAACGATATCCGCACCATACTTAGTATGAAGCTTTAAATAGTTCTCTTCTGGCACCGTCAATGCGCTCTGCTTTCTTAATATAGCGACAGGTATTTTGATTTTGCCCACGTCATGGAATAACGCAGCAAAAGAGAGCTCTTTCAATTGTTGAGTGTTGTAACCTTTAACTTTGCCGATCATCATGGCAACAACAGCAACATTTAATGTGTGGAAGTAGATATCTTCAAAGTTAGCTTTACCATTCATTAGGTGAAGTGTGACGTTATCATCACATACTAATGTTTCGACAATATTATCAACGAGGGATTTCACCTCCCCTACCGCATCTAAAGGACGATTGCGAATTTTGGTCATGACTGAGCGCATTCGAGCAAGTGAACGCTCAAACTCTTTCTCACAATTACTCACTCTGCGTCGGTAAGAACTTAAAGTTTCAATGCGATCATGCTTTTCTTTCCACATTTTTTCAGCTTCAAGACTAACTTGATTGTCATCACCTGATTCAAACTCAACCACATGGTTAACTGACAAAGGTGAAGTATTACTTTGATTAAGGTTTATATAGACGTGCTTGATACCAAGGTGTCGAATGATCTTAACCTGAGCATCGTCTTTTATTTTAAAGCTATTGAATAGAAACGGGTGTTCATTCCACTTGACGGGAAGTCGTATATGTAGACCAGGCTGAATGCGATCTACGGTAATTTTTATGCTGCCCATTTTTATATATAACGTTGATTAATAATCTCTATTTATAATTCTAATAAAACCAAGCAGCAATTTCACTATCCTATTTCACAGGTTCAGTTTAAAGAATCGCAATGCACCATCCATCTTATACCGAACTTATCTTCAACTTTGCCAAACCTAGCGCCCCAAAACGTGTCTGCAAGTGGCGTCATAACTCGCCCGCCCTGCGTTAGTTTTTCAAAGATCTGCTCTTGGGTCGCTGTGTCGTCTGTCACAAGAGAAAGTGCAAGGTTGTTCCCTTCGAGCTCTTTAGCTTTAACCCCATCAGACATAATCAGCTTCATACCAAAGGCTTCGAATTCAGCATGCATGATCCAATCAGGCTGCGCTCCCTCTATTACCTGTGGAGCATTACTAAAGAGTTGTTTCGATAAGACCACTCCACCAAAGCATTTATGATAAAAATCCAATGCCTCGTCACAACGACCATCGAAAAATAAGTAAGGGGTTACTGTCAGCATATCTTTCTCCTCTATTGCTACTTTAAACATAGACAATAGAAGTAATAATTACAGGTAACAGGCTGATTTAAGATGATTAATTTATTGAAGGTTATTAACACGATGGGAATCAATGAGATTTATGAGTGAAACATCAAGATTTAACTGATTCGTAGCTTGCACCCAAGCCGACATGCTGGATTTCATATTCACAAACGCCCAAAATGACGAAAGGTCGCTATATATAAAGCGACCTTTCTATAAATGGTACCGATTTAGGCGAAGTGATTGGACAGGCATTCCTGCCGCCACCGCGAAGGCAACGCTTTCCAGACTCCAGATACAACAAAGCCTCAACTTTCGTTGAGGCTCTATCTTAAAATATGGTACCGGTAGGCGGACTTGAACCGCCACGCCCGAAGGCAACGGATTTTGAATTCCTTACATGGGCTTTTAACTAGTTGTATTTACTAAGATCTTGTTAGATATAAAAGACCATGAAATGGGATTCTGTTGGATTCAGGTTGCATGCTTTGAGCACAGAAAACGTCAACTAGCTGCCAGCTACTATAAACCTACATATTTGTGACACTTCATCTATGCTCATGACTTGGAAAACTTTACACTGACGATATTAAAATCAGAATAGAGGAAAGCTTACCAATGGCAGTTATCATTGCTGAGTACCTAGGACAACGAACAGACATTGATTATCCCATAATCTCACCAGCAAAACCTAAAAGCGGAGCGCTCTGCCCATTTATGGATCGAGCTTGTGATAAAAATGCTAAAGGCTACCACCCTGTATGCTCAGTGAGAAAGCCAGATGGTGAACTTTGGATTAATTGTGAACATAGGTTATGCGCAACTTACAGCAAAAAAAAAGTTGGCAAGAAGGATGTTGAAATAGGGTTAGTTGACCATCAAATTGACATTCTCAATAAAGTCGCAACTACAATCTACCCCAACAATTTTAAACTCGATGATATTGGAGTTCGTAGGGAAGTACCAATCCCCCTAGATGAAACTCGAAAACATAATTATCATGCAGATTACATCATGAGGAATTTTACGAACAACTCTAAAGTAGACGAAATACTACTAGAGATGCAAGGTGGTGGTGAATGTTCAGGTTCTACTGCTAGCCATATGCTCGATTGGGAAAATTCAACAAACCGCGATAATGCTTTATTAAGAACACCAACCTCAAAAGCAAGCGTTATGGTGACAAATGCTTGGAGGAGACAACAAGAACAGTTTCTAGTCAAAGGAAATGTCGTAAGTCAAACTGGTGGTAAGATAGTATTTGCTGTTGGCTCATTAATAAACAAGTACCTACAAAATAAATTCAAAAATACCAATCTCACTGATCTCAGAAAGCATAATTGGACTCTATGTATTTTACCTTTCAAGGAAGACAAAAGCCAACCAGCACAACATGGTGCTATTCCACTTGAGGTGGATGAGGAGAACTTACTTTTTACCAATTACTCTACATTTGTGCGCTTTCTGACAGACCAAGGAGTACCTAGCCCTGAGATTTTTGAGGGCGACTTCATAAGCTTAAAGAATCAGACCATTACAGTGAAATAGCTCAAAGTTAGATTACCAAGTAATAGTAACAAGAGCTGGTTTACTCTTGTTACTATTTGACTAATTGTTATAGACCTTGACTATCAACAAAGATTATTTTTTTAGCTATCCACTCCACAATAGGTACGGAAACTGCGTTGCCAACAGCCTTTAGTCGACTAGAGTCCAATCCTCCGGAAACCCCTGTAGTTTCTCGTACTCTGAAGGGAGCATTCGGCGCACATACAGCATCGGCACTTCCTCTTGAATCAAGCGTGTAAGTTTCTCCATCATTTCTGTATCCCTTTGCTTGGGGACCTGCTGTATTCTTTCTTCCGATGCTTGCATGCTGGATAGCAAAGATATCTGACTTTGATAAGCCTTTTCTAGCTTCGGGTGCAAAGCTTGACCTCTCGCCTCTGCCCGACTTATCAACGACTGAATTTGCTCGATCGTCAAAAAGGACTCTAGCGGAGCGCATGTCTCCAAAACTTGCGACAATATACACTCGACGTCTTCGTTGTGGTGTTCCAAAGTATTTAGTGTCAAATACTCTCCACGATACACCATACCCGAGTTCATCCAACGTTTTAAGAAGGATTCCGAAATCAGCTCCGTCGTGGCTATTGAGTAATCCGGGAACATTTTCGATGACCAACCAGTCAGGCTTTCTTTCTCTAACGAGTTCTGCATAAGTGTAGAAGAGTCCACTTCGTTCTCCTTTTAAACCTTTTCTTTTGCCTTGATTTGCAAGTGACACATCCTGACAAGGGAATCCGCCACACCAGATATTCGCATCTGGTATTTCAGACGCTTTAAGTGTTTTAATGTCTGAATGTAAAGGGGTTGTAGGCCAATGTTTCTTTAAAACTTTCTGACAAAAAGTATTGACCTCACATTGAAAAACGACCTCCATTCCAGCTCGTTCACAACCTAAATCAAACCCACCAATTCCAGCAAAAAAAGAAGCGACCTTATACGGATTTTCTGCTGAAGGCAGCTTTATTACATTATCCAAAATATGTTTAACCATGTCTGCATCAGATGACTCTTTAACCCATAGAAAAGCTTGCAATGCTTCAGGTGTAATAATATACCCATCATGATTACACTCTTTCGTCGCCACAAGTTCACCTTTACGAATAAACCTTCTGGTTCCATTTATATCTTTAACCAGACCTTTAGATATCAAAATATTAGTAGCATCAACTACATTCATAATTTTCTCTCTAACTTAAGTTAAACAAATAGTACAAGATGACTTACTGAATTACTACGCAAACATTAAGCAAAAAACAACAAGTAACTGATATTAATGAATTTATTTTTACATAAATTAAATTCCGGCCGTTCCATTCTGCGGCCGAATTTCAAGTCATTCTTGAACTTATCTCAACTGATAAAATAATCCTTTTGATTCACCGCTAATAGTTAACTCATATAATTTCATACATTTATCAAACTCATCAACAAACCTTATCTTCGGCAAACCATACTTAGTCGAAATCTCATCAATCGACAGATTCTCAATCTCACCTTTATTCTTAGCACGACGAGCCTTGTCATTCAGCGAAGTAACAGCCTTCTTCAAATCACCACCTGCAACAAGTACAGGGTTAGCAAGCAAAAGATGACGCGCAGATGGATACAACTTACCCATGTAGAACATAGGCTTAGATTGACCTTTCAACTTCTCACGCTCGGTATGCGCAATCGACAACGCTTCCTCTACGCCAATGCCAGACTTTATGCGATTCATCAGCGTACTTTGCGCCACACCTAGCTTTCTAGCCGCTTGGCGCATACTTGAATACTCAGTGCCGTCTATAACAACTTTCTTGCGGTACGGTGTCGTAGGGCGAGCCTCAAGTTCAAGGGCTTGTTCTAGCGTCCAGCCGAACTTTGTAACGCGCTCATTAACCAATTTGGGGTTTAAGCCATAGTGACGCGCAGCAGCAGTGCGAGAAGTGAATGTAAGACCTTCTACGGTCAATGTTTTAGTATTTTTCATCGGTATTATTCCTGTAATTCAGATAACAAAAATCCCCACAGGAGCCGAGAGGACAAGCCTCTCAGCCCCTGTAGGGCTACTTAATTTCTAATTAGAATGGTGCGCCGTTATCTGCTGGTTGCTCACCAGAGTTCAGTTTCACTTTATTGCCTAGCTTTTCATACAGAGCCAACATAGGTTCGATAACTTCACGATGAGCAACAGGCTTACCGAACGAATTAACCCAACCACGTTCGCGGTATCTCGGAGCCCATTCATTCATAGTCACTAGCACTGAACCATCAACACCCCAAACCTCGACAAAATCTACACCATCACTTATCTCGTTATCAGCTACCTTAATCGCTGCATAAGCCAGCTCTAGGTATTTCAGCTTGGCAGTAGCTCCAGAACTCAGAACAACAATCTCACTCTTTCCATCAGAGCATATAATGGTTGAATCGGCACTCTTACCACCGAAGTAGCAAGTTAGCACTCGCTTAGTTGCCTTAGCTGGTTTTACTTCTAAGCTGTCAGGGGTAATTCCCAGTAATTGCATAGCAGTAGGCTTCTTTTGATATGGGTTACGTTTTCCACGTTTAGGTTTGTTAAACTTTAATCGACTATCACGCTCTTTAATCTTTTCAAGTAGATAAACCTCAGCTTCGGCATAAGTATTGAATTTACGGTTATGACCGCCCGGTTTACCTTCAAAGATTTTCTTTGCTGCTTCAAAGCTAGTAACGACATCGGCAGACTGATCGTTTAATACAGCATAATATTTAGTTTTAGACATAACTGATCCTATATTTTTCAATATCACCACGACGTTGTGGCATCATCGATTTAACTAGATTTTTGAGAGTAATGAGTTTGAGAGGAGCCCTTTAGAGTTAAGCGTAAACCGATCAGGTTTTGATCGTAGCCACCATCTCGCAAGGGTTTTCAGGGGAAGCATTAGCAGTAAAAGGTACGAAAATGCTTGATAACTCCATTACTACTTAAATTTGAGATGTCATATCCCCTATTATCTCCCCTACGGTCAAACTCAACACATAAAGAAAAAGCCCTTCGGGAAAAGGGCTTTCGATAGGTCAATATTTACGATCTCAACGGGCGTTGAGAGCTTCTCGTAGTGAGGAACGAGATTCAGGGTCGAAGAGGATTTCAACTTCGAAGTCAGGAAACTTCGAGACAATTAAGAGAGCTAACTTGGTTGTCAGCTCAGTCATCGGTACAGCGCCTTCAATCAATTTGGCGTTCTTAGCACTACGAACTGCGGTCGCTTTGGTTGGATACCCAATATCAGTCATCCACTCAGCTAATGCTTTGGCGGTAATCTGTTTCTTACTCATACCACCTTGCTCTTGAGCGTAGAACCGCAAGAATAAGCGTGCCATCAAAGTATCTGAGGTCTCATCAACCTTTAAACGAACATCCTTGTGACTGGTACTTTCTGCCATTATCAAGCGATCTTGCCACGAACACCAATCATCAAAATCTTTTAGAACATGAGACTTACGCCAGCGATCAAAACGCAATCGCGTAAACAACATTTCATCCAACGACCTGTGCGGCTTGGTTTCAAGTGCGATATGCTGACGTCCTTTCACGTCAACCATCACCGGATTCAACATTTCACGTTTCTGGTCGAACTCCATGTTCAGATAGATAGACCGCTTCTCAAGCATCAAATCCTTATGCTCTAAAAAGCGCATCCGGTTCGGTGTCAGGTAGCTACCATCAACTTTGTCACCGGGCTTTCGGGTGAGATACTTATTGACCATATAAGCACTCTGGTCAGTGATGGTTGGATCAACCTTAACACCGCCTTTAGCCAGTATCGGCTCATAGCCTTCACTCTCAATAACAGTGTACTGAGCACGAGTTTTCGCACCGATTAGCTGCTTCGCTTGATGCTTTAACTCCAGCACTTCACCTTTAGACGGATCAATACGATGGTAAAGGTCACGGAACCGCCGACAAATAACACCACTAAGATCAATCTCATCCAACTCTGCATTGGTTAAGAATCCATCCGTTGTAACAGACACTACGACCTTATCATCGGGGATGCTTTGCAACATTTCCCCCAATAAAGCACGAGCAAGCCCTGTTGTATAGGCAGCAAAGAAAGGGTTGGTTAGAGTGGATGGTGGTAACTGCTTAGAATAACCAGCTTGGATATCAAACGCGGTCTTCGGGCGCAATGACTGCGCCAGCTTTCCATAACAACTATTTAACATTTCCTTGGTTAGTTTTTCATCAAAACTTCCCTTATCGAATGACTTACGACGCTCTCGCCCCCACTTCATGAATGGCTCAAAGATACGTTTATCATTCATCCAAGGAACCACAAAGGCTTGCTTTATAGTTATCTCTGCACCTTGGTTATAGGCGACTTCAAGTTCATGACCAGTACAGTAAGTCTCGCCAAATATTGGAAACACCAATCCATAGTCAGATCGCACGGCTAAGCTAGGAAATCGAGTCCCTTCAGGAAAGGAAAATTCAACCCAAGCCATTGCACATTTATCACCAAACAATTCATTAAGATCTTTGGTCATGTACATCTGATCGTATGCAAGCTCACGTAGACCTAGACAAATTGAGCTATAGCACGATGGAACATCGTAATCTCGCCAAGTATCTATACCTGTAGAGCCTACAATAAATGACTCGTTGCGACCTCCATGGTAAGCCATGGTCGAAAAATGCTCTAATGTCATACGAGCCGTTACAGGAACATCCCGTGTAATGGTTAAAGGTTTACTTCGGTCAGAAGGCCACACTTCTTTAGTCACCTTCTCAAAGCCAAACAAACCACGATAACCGCGCTTATCATCCAAGCTATTCACAAAGGCTTTAACGGCAATACCACCGATGGTGAACGGAACCGAATTTAGACCGAGTGTATTTTGACAGAAGGAAGAAACCCGCTGGAAATGACGAGCACTGATAATTGAGTCAGTAATTGCATACTCAGCGAATTTCTCCGGTTGTGCTTCCAGAAACTCATCCATCCGGGAGATGGAATACGGCTCTGGAATTTCAACTTTGGGTATAGACAATAGGTCACCTACGGATGAGAGGGATGAGCCATTAGGCGATAAAAGCATGGTGTCATAGAAAGTGATGAAGAGCGTTTTCTTGTTACCAGACTTCGAGTAAGTCTGTAGTGGCTCTTTATCGATACGTCGAGACATAACTTTATCAAGTTCCAGTCCGTATACGTCATCAAGACTCGCCACCGTCTTACGCAACCCTTTTACGTGGGCCTTTAGCTGATCAAAGGCTTGGCTGAAGTTAAACAAATCAGCCGATAGCCAATGAGCACACAAAATGATGTCAGTCGGCCACTTATCAAGTACTTCATCTTCCATCGCTTTTTCGATAGCCTGAACCAAGCATTTGTCCAGTGCTAGTCGTCCAGATTTTTTGGTCGATTCAGGAAACAAGATAATCGTTGATAGTTTGTCATTGAATAGAACCGCGAACTGGTAACTCAAGATACGGTTGTAGGTTCCGCATTCAGACGCTACATACTCAGTATCCATAGCTATCACGGGGCGTTCAAAGAACGGTGTGGGCTTTCGCTTTTTACGCTTGTTCTGCTTCTTCTTTTTAGGTTTTCGACCCACCAGCGGTTTAGCTTTGCGCTTAACGCTATCAAAAGAAGTGGGCTCACTCGGTTGAGCTTCATCCCAAGAACTTGCCGCCTCTTCTTCAGTCCAACCTGATGTTGCTAGGTTATCCATACTTAAGTCAGAAGCCTGCTCTAACCAATCAAAATTTTCACTCATTAGGGTTACTCCAGATACGCAAAAAGATGCCCGAGGGCATCTTTTTGAAAGGGTTAAAAGACAGGTCTTATCGATACTCTGACCAGTTCACTGTTGGTAAATCTTTACCCTCAGAGAACGCTATCAGCGCATCAACAATCGCATCTCGTAAACCATCTAGATCTGAATATTCTTCGGGAGTGAACATCGCTAAGAGGTTATCGCTATTCATCGCCGTGATCAGAAGTGCTCCGGACTTACCTGAAATGAAAGCGTTGGAGATCGCACTCGCGTGAATCCAACCGCCGCTTTCCAACATTAAGCACTTACCTTTCTCTGGCTTCACCGCTTTTAAGATCTTATCGAACAGCTCACCAACCTGATCACCAGACTCGTTAATAATCAAATTACAAGTCTTATCCAAAACCACTAAACGATCATCAGACGGCAATACTGTTTTGCCATTAGCCACATTCGCGACACCAGATCTTGTTTTTACAAACATTGCGTTCATTTTCTCTTATCCTTCTAAAAATTGAATTGTTAAAGAACAGCGAAGAAGCTCGCTGCCCCCTCAAAACAAGCAAGCGAGAGAATCGCTGCGTTGCTGAGGTACATATTAGAGATGAAAGAAAGCATTCAACTAAGAAGGGAATCGAGTCGATAAGCCACAAAAACAATTAACTCACCGATCAAAAGACAGTGAAGCTTAAGAGCAGAACCTAAGTCACGAAACGCGCTAGAAGAAATATCACTCGTCAAGGCTGTGATAGTAAAAAGATCAAGGTTAGGTACACTTTTGTTTGATTTTTATAGATGCGCACTAAAAAGCCCAAAGACGCCCTAACGGACGCCTTTGGGCTTTTATCTGTATTGAGAGATATTACTGTGTTAATACATTGTCATCTCTTTTTCCCAACGCTCAACCTCACTACGCAAAAAGCGCACACTACGACCTATGCGTATCACTGGTGGTAAACTCTTAGGGTTACGAGTCACATTGGTTCGGACAGTTGCAGGGTTTAAGCCGTACATTTCAGCAAATTCTTCAATAGTTAGTACTCTGGACATATCGAACTCCTTAATCGATTTGTAAGTTTGGCAGCATGGCGTCAACGGTCTGCTGAGAGGCTTGTGCTAAATGGGTGTTTTGGTAATAGGCGTAACGCTCGGTAACACTCACATTGGAATGACCAAGACTTTGCTGCGCGAGGCGAATATCGTTCGTTGCAATCAACATTTGGGTTGCATACGTTCTACGAAGATCGTGGATAGTAAAAGGCGCTTCCAGACAACCTTCTTGCTTCATGGCTTGTTGAATGCGTTCCATACAAGCGCGTGGGTAGGCAATGTGCTCACCTTGGTTCTTTAACGAGGGAAATACCCAATCATTAAAAGAAACCTTGAGGCACTTTCGGACAAGACGTTGTGCAGGCTCAGAGAAATAAATTCGCTGTGATTTACCGGATTTAGTCATAGGTAATAAAGCAGACGATAAATCAACAGCTAACATGGAACGCGTAAGGCCCATCACGTTACCAACACGCATACCTGTAAGCAGGCTAAGCATCAAAGCATAGGCATGAATGAAGTTAGGTTCAGCGCAAGCATGACGACAAAAGCTTTCCATTTCTTTAGAGGACAACACTCGGTCTTTCGCATTGTTCTCCAACCGTTTTTTAATGCCCTTTACTGGATTTTTATCGATAATCTCATGCTCAACCGCCATCGAAAAAAGTTTCGACAAGAAGGCGTGATAACGGTTAATGGAGGAATTGCTTAAGTCTGTAAGTGAATTAAGAAACCGTTCAACATCACGGCGAGTCACGTCCGTAACACGCTCTTTACCAAACGCAGCCATTACACGCTTAGAACGGGATAAAAAGGTCTTAGAATCGCGGTGATGATTACGACTGTATGGAAGTACAACGCCATCAAAGAACTGTTGTACAGTCAAACATGCCCCCTTCTGATATGCCCCAGACTGAACATCAGCGATAAATTGGTAAGCCAACTGATTGAATTCAGAAAACTTCATTTCGGGGTAAGTCCCAAACGACTCGTAGTAACGCTTTCCTTTCCAGCCAAGGCGAGCTATCCAGCGCATACTCTTCGCGGTCACAAGTACGCGCAATCGAGGGTTTTTCTTCCAAGGATACTCAACACCTTGCTCGCCCTTAGCTGGGCGAGGCAAGGCGTTCAGTACCTTCTGGTTCATTTCTATCGGTGCAGTGCTCACAATATCACACTCCGTATAAGTAAATCGTGAGCACTAACTTATTGTTTTCGCTATCTTGAAGGTTTTGAGTGAGTCACCTCATCCAATAACCGTCAAAGCCATCATTGAAGTAAAAACCTAGGAGACATAAGGGGATAAGAAAGAGTAAAGTACTAGAAAAGGAACACATTTGTTTGATTTAACATGTCAAGAAAAAAGACTCACTACCTCGATAAGATCGTCAATCTACATATTCATCGCGATAGCCTAAAGACATCTCATCAAAAACATGAGCTGATCGAGACACTTACACACCTACTCGGTTTAAGTGTCGATAAGGTCACCAACCAACTCTCTCTCGCTTGTGCTAAAGCAGGTATCAATGCACGTTTTACAAACAGATCTGCACATTCTTCGTTCGTAAAGGAGTACTCTGTAAAATCAGCTATCGATAAACTCGATAATACAATCGATATCCACATCACTATCAACAAAAACAATATTGTCGAAGATTATCCGCACCGTCCACTCGCCGTAAAGCCGTTCAAGAAAAGTGAGGATGAAGCCCGTAATACACAGGCTGAAATGCACGAGAAAATTAACGATAATCGTGCCAAAGCATACACGCATGTTCCGGTAACGTTTTCTATCAAAAGTACCCAGTTCCCACTATGGTACGAGATAAACAAAGCATTTATCGCCAAAGTGAATGAGCTAGCCAATGACGATACAAAGTACGAAGATGAGTGCTTAGAGATCATCTTACAAGTACTCCAAAGTTACTCGCCAACGAATGAAAAGCACCTAATTGAACCGACCAAACGATGGTTCCGGAAAAACATAAGTAAAGATTCTGTACTGCCCAAGATAAAGAACAAACCTTTTTATGCGGCTTTGTTCACTACGATAGCCACAGGTAAGATTGAAGAAGATCCGATAGAAATGACTTTGCTGCTCAAGCCCTACGACCACATCGGCTATATCCCTTGCAAATTACACCTACGGGACAACCCATTCTTCGAAAGTGACAAGCTTAAACACGACGAATACAAGTACACCCTCGGTCTACAGAAAGAGGGAAAGGTTTGTACACTTTACATTGATTTCAAAGACAAAGACGGTGACCGTTGTCGTTATGCCTTAAAGCTCAAGCAAGATATTCGACAGGTCAATACACCGTTCGGAAGTACGCCAGTGTTCAAGCCTGACTATGTATGGAATGAGAAACTTCCAGATAAGGAATACTTGATAGTGAAAGATGCTCCCCTATCAAGTACACAAGTAAACATCGTTTCCAAAACAGGTGGGACTGATACTCGAAACATTGAGCTTACTTGGTATCAGTTTCATGAGCGTCTATCGGTGTTCAATCTAAAGCAGCGCAAAGACCTCATACTTGCAGAAGTAAATAGCGACAGTGATATACCGATGATCGAGGTAACTGATGGTAGTGCGAATTTGGAGTGTTATTAATTCCCCAACGGCCTAAGAGATCACAGGGGAAAAAGCCCAATGAGATAAGGGAAAACGAAAAACACAAATTACGATAAAGAAAAAAGTAGAGGAAAAACCACCTCTACTTATTTTTTCATTAGAGAACGTCTAGCTCATCCAGAACACCACCAATGACAGCGCCAGTGACAAACCCCACAGCTCCCGCAAGAACGATAAATTGAGGGCAAACACGAGATGCAGCAATAGAACTATACTGTGCCCCTTTTAATCCCATTGAAACGCTAGGCTTAAACCAACGCTGTTGAGAGTTAGAATGAAAATGTGTTTTCGCCATAATGTTTTTCCTTTCCTCTAGAAATCGAAAAGGGCGATACCTCTCGATATCGCCCTTGGATAATTACGATTACTACCTAATGAGAGTGACCGCACACCTGACAGCTACCATCATCATAAGCACGTTCACCACATGCAGGACAGGTTGTAACGAGTGTTGTAATTGATTTAATCGCCATGTAAAGGCTCCTTCTTGTTGGTTTATTGGGGTGTTGCGAAGCTCATTGATACCTCAGCCAAGAGAGTTCCAATTTCGAAACTGAGGCATCGTGAGCCAAGCTCCGCAACAAAATTTATTGTGCTTTACCTTTCGGGGTATCTGAGTCGCATTGAGTCACATCAGTAACATGACCATTCATTGTTCCGCAGACATCGGCTTTCCACTGCACAATGACACCGTAAGACGATGTGTTCTGAATACCTGCCTTGCCATTCCATTGAGGCTCTAGCAGCTCTTTCATTTTAGATATATCACCCGGATTACCGCCGAACGTGCCACCTGCGAATACTGAAGATGCGAAAAGCGAAGTTAGACCTAGCAGGACAATTGATTTTTTCATTGTTGTTTTCCTTAAAGACGTAATGACACCACCGATAAAGACGGCGTTAACGTGATTGATGATTAGTTTAAAGAGGGTGAAGGTCAGGTTGTGTCCAGCAAGATGAAATTGATTGAATATTTTGTATAGCCATTGCTCCATCTAGGTTGATGAAAGCTATGCCAGTTCTTAGTGCGTAACGAATTGAAAGATTTAAAAATCTAACGGACACAACCCGTCCAATTGGTTCGTTACGATATTGAGATGAATGATAAGAGCGAAAAGCTAGCCCTAAGACTTGGAGATATACTGACTCGGTTATACCGAGGTGAAGTGTTATCTATAAGTTGGATGATGGAAGAATACGGTGTGAGTGAAAAGACCTTGCGCCGGGACTTCAACCAGCGATTGGTCAGTGCTCCTATCATGAAAACAGAACATGGATATCAGTTAGAAAGTCAGCTTAGCTCAAGCATAACAACCACTCAGCGTGTTCTTGATGAATCAGGGTTATCGAGTCTGCTTCCACCAAAGCACAATATCGGTACCTCAGCTTCAACCATCCTATTCAAGAATCCACGTATCGAAGACACTCACAAGTTTGATGGTGTGTTTACTCAGATAAATAGTGCGATTACCTCTAGAACTATCATTGACCTTACCTACCAAGGTCGCCTGATAACTCAGGTGCATCCGTACCGATTGGTGAATGACAGGGGTATCTGGTACCTCAGTGGGGTAGCGTCAGGTCAGCTATATTCGTACCGTCTTGCTAAGGTTTCCCAGATTCACACCGCCGAAGATAAATACTATCCTGACCCAAAGGTACTAGAAAACATCCGTAGGGTGGGAATGGAGTGGTTAACAGCTGAAAATGCAGATGTGTTATTACAGGTTGATGTTGAGGTAGCTTCACACTTTATTGATGGTGTTATTCTCCCTAACCAAAAGGTATTGAAAGAGCTTCCTGATGGAAGCTTATTAGTCTCCAGTCGAGTATCCAAACTAGGCGACATCATGCCGATTTTAAAACAATGGATGCCACGCATAGAAATTCTTTCACCTACCACTTTGAAACTTGAGTTAATGCGTGAGTTGTATGCCTCATTGGATAGATTTTAACTAAAACTCAACTTTAACTCCAAATTAAAAACAACCTTATTAAGGTGCACTCTTGGTGCCTAATTAGGAACAGATGGCCATAAAGAATTTCAGGGTAAATTGCATTTCTGATCGGCTACCTATACGCACCCTAGAGAAAACGAATACTACACTCCCATTGCTTCCAGATAGCAATGGGAGCTTTTAATAACAAAACACCAGTAAGAACCAAGCAAACTCGTTAAAATTGAATCTCCCTTCCTTGGTGTTTCCACCGTCCATAGCTATCCCAAAATCCATCCTCTCTAAACCCCGACGGCAACGTTTAAGTAATCCGTTGTAGAACGTTACCCAAATGAAAAAGGCTTCCCATCACACCATGACAAACATGGGACAATGAGAAGCCTTGATTTCACTAGGAAGTGAGAGGCGGATTTTATGGTGCATACATGGTGCTTTCAACTTGATTCGTTAGTAATGGACTAATCCACCGTGACTTTTATCTCATCAAAGCAGTCCATTCCGATGTAGCCTAGAAAGTTGGTTTCCCACATTGAATAGAACTCAGCGACACTGGATTCAGTAATGGGAACTCCCCCCATGTATCGGATATAAGCCACACCATGACCAAAATCAAAGTCGATTTCTTTCTCTAGCTCAGGCATCAATCCACAGTAACTAAAGTCAGTGATGTAATCGAAAACCCATTGATCATTAAGCCTACTGATACGGATTTCCACAGGGTGGTAGCCACCGTTCTCAGGACTGTATGATTTTTCTCGAAAGTTAATCACGACCGATTGGATCATGGGTGTCCATTTACCCGATTCGCTGATCACTCGGTTTAAAGTATCTTGAAGATCGACACTTACTGGCAGCAGTAAGCGCTCAACGTCAAAAGTTAAGTTCATAATAAATTCTCTTTTAATTTGTTAGGGGTGCACTCTTGGGTAGTGCGCGGTATGAAACTTGGGAAGTAGTTTGGTCGGCAAGGATTGATAAGAAATTCGAAGTTATTTAACTTCGGTTTCACCGTCCACTAATGACAGGAGTTCATCACGACGTTGCTTGTAGTCAGGCGCAAGAACGTGGAGAAACACCGATTTCTCCGACGGCAGGATAAGTAATAACCCACGCAGTGCCGCCGCCATAAATCCAGCATTATTAGCAGACCCACCTTTGAACACAGATTTAAGTACAGTGCTTTTAAACGGCTTGTCGTCTTGCTCATTTAACACAGCGACAACATCTTCAAAGGCTACCCACTCTTTACTATGAAGCCCACCACCTTCATTACCCGAAAGCCTAAAGAATAGAGTATTTAGATCATCATATACCGAAAGCTCGTAGAACACATGATTCTGAGTTTTCGGTGATAACTTTTTTGCTTTACCTTCGAGCACGATATTAGTGAAATGGTCTACTGGATTGTCGTCAGTAACCGTGACTTGTTCATTACCCTCTATGACTTCAGGTTGAACGACTTTTTCTTTTTGATTGGTTTTACGTGCCATGGGACACCTCCATACTATTAGTGACTATTAAGATTAAATTCGAGATTAAGATTCAGCTTGATCAGCAAGCTTGACGACTGGGAACGTTGGACTGTTCATTGGAGCGCAGCAATACACCCCACTACCTGCCGTAGTGACAATGGCAACAGCAAGTAGCCAAGGAGAGTCATCATCATTTAGCAAAAGCACCCATTCGCTGTAGTTACTGAGGAACCTTAAAAAATGCTGATTTTCCTCAGATTCTTCACTCAAGGTTTCATCGGTATCATCGGCTTCAATCAAATACAAAGTAGTGCCAACCTCATCCCAGAACGCTTTCGTACTTTCTTCATCACCGAGTGGCTCTATCAAGTGCTCTAGCAGTTTTGCTTTCACACCATCAGGCATTGGCAATGATTGAATATCTTCAAACTTGTTTACATTTTTCATAATTATTTTTTCCTAATAATGAAAAAGCCCCCGTCCAGCTATTCGCTGCACGAGGGCTTTTTCTAATGTTAATGTAGCTTTTATCTCTTCCAGTTAAATTTATAATTTAATGGCGGTAATTCATAATGTTGCGATAGGTATTCACTTAAGATCTCTCCTTCTAATACTTCTGCTGCCGCTTTATTACTGCACGTTTTCCAGAAAATGTATAAAGAATCAATAGGAAAAACGCTGTTTAAATCAAACTCTCGGAACCTCCAACCCGCCATATGCCCCTCTTTTCTAGAGCCTCTAGCACAAGAGTAGAAAGCCTTAATACGCTCTCTCAGATTGCCACTCTCTCCTACATCTAAAATACCATTCTCATCAACACCATGAGCTCTATTAATTTTTTGTCGAACTGAAATAATATACACTCCAGCGTCTTGGGGAACTTCATTACTTGAAAGTTCAGATAATCGACAGCCACCTTTCCACTCCGAAAACCTCATACTTTTCCTACACCTATACAATAACCGTGACTCACTATTCTCTACCAAAGGCAACTTGATTGTCACTTACCATATCCGATAGATGAGAGCCAACTTTACGCCTACGACCAACGGTATGCTTGGCATAATACTTACTCGTTATACCTATCTCCGAGTGATTCAATTGTTTAGCAATATCATGTAAAGGTACTCCTTTTGCCGCAAGCAAAGTTCCGAGAGTATGTCTGGCACTGTGCAGGGTTATATTGGCTTTATCTCCTGGTATATCAGGCAGTCCCATCTTCTCCTTGATTACCTTCAATGCGTGCCTAGCTGGGCTGATAGGTTTACCCTTTCTACGTCCAGCAAAGATATAGGGATTATTCGCCACTTTGGGTATCGACTTCAAAATAGAGAGCATGTAATCACTCAGATAAACAATGTGGTCACGACCATTTTTTGTTCGACTTATATACAAAGTTTTCTGTTCCCAGTTTATCGATTCGTGGGTTAAGTACCTCAATTCACGATCTCTTAATCCAGTCAAAAACAACAAAGCAAGGAACGCTCCGGTATGTTTATCTGGATACTCCAATGCATGGCGAACAAAATCTTTCAACTGACTCTCGGAGAGATAACCAGTGCGGATATTATCAAGCTTAGGTAAGCTGACCTTATCAGCGACCAAGGGACAATCCATAAGACGGTATGCATGTTTATTTATCGACTTGAGAAGTGCTAATACCCTGCAAATACTGGCAGTTGCGTAAGGTTTACCAGTGGTTTTGCTGATCTTACCTTGCATTTCCATCTGAACTTTAACGATGTGAGCAGCTGTGAGCTGGTTTATTGGAACATGATGTATCGACTTAGCATGTAACCGAAACCGAGCGACATCATCTTTCCATGTGCGGCGCTGTTTTTGAAGCGGAAGATAAACAGTATCGAAAAACCGTTCAAGGGTCATAGAAGAATCAGTCTTTTCAGTGTCACGCTCGATCTTCGGATCAATACCTTCAAGAACTTGCTGACGATACTCCTTCGCTTTCTTGCGCAAGGTGATTAGGTCAGTGTCATTGAGCCGCCCTAGACCGATGGATGCTTTCTTACCTGTAACCGGACTGGTATATCGTAGAAGATAGCGAACTGAACCCTGACGCTTACCTACCAAGCAGCGAACACCTACAGGCAGACCAGAGTCTTTCATAGCAGATAGATTAATTTCGTAATCGGTGGATTTAGCGTTGGCAGGATTGGGCTTGAGATTGTTGAGGAAAGTGGTGGTGAGTCGTTGTGATTTGCTCATTCAAACCTCCATTAACTAGATATTCAATTAGTTAATATAAGCTTGAAAAGCAACTTATTGCGGTGAAAGATCCAAATCTAACTTCATTAAGCACTCAAATAAACTGTTCCTCTAATAGAACTATCGAGTTAAACTTAAACAACTTTAAAATCAATAGATTAGTAGGATTTAAGATGAAACTATACAGAGGAACCAAAAAACATATTACTGATACCATATTGCCTAACGCATATTTAGAAGCGCCTAGAAAACCAACAGATACACACCCCGCTATTCATGAGCAAGCGGATTTATGGTTTTTTAAGAAGTTCAAAATAAAGGCCCGTAGCCAAACCATTTTTGTATCTACATGTAAAAAACAAGCTAACACTTATTCTGGGGACGATGGGGCGATATTAGAGATAGAACCTATCGGAGACTACAAGTTAATTTACAGTGCGTACGTATATGACTTTCTAGACCACACTTTTGACGGGATTTGTGGTGCAAGACCTGAAGAAATAACAAAATGGTTGGATAGTAAGTATTATTACTGTGTAAAGTCTATTTCTGAATTACCAAAAGACTTTTTAGGAGAAGCTATGCTTTTTTGTGAAGAATACAAAGTGACACAGCTTCCTGAATAAAGTTAAAGTCAATCAAAGCTTAAGTTAAACTCTTGATACTTATCTAATATCTCCTGCTTATCAGATGTAGGGTGCTTCTTAAAGGAGGCACTTTCTACAATCTCTTCGCTCTGGTACAAGCGAATATTCATTTTGTAAATTTCAGTAGAAATGTTTCGAGCTTTTTTCTTGTAAGTCTCAAAGTTTTTATCTGAATAAGAGACTGTCACTTTTTTACCATTCATGATTACTCCTATCTTCAAAACAAAGTTGCAATTGGGTTATTAACACAAGGTGGCTCAAACCAACCCAAAGTACCACTTTGATTATCCCAAACCAGTTTGGAAATGGAACTCCACGAGTGACCATTCTTTAACCTATAATATGTCAATGTTGGTTCATTAGCAAATACATCAAAGACAACCCCCAATGGCACATATCGCCCTGTTTTTAAAAAGCGCTCGAGGACCCGACGAGTAGCAAGATCTCTTTCTATACTAACTGTGATGAGATGTACTTCATCATAACCAGCTTGTTCAGAAAGATAATTTTTTAATTCTATAATTGAATCTACATCATACCCGATCTTCGGTATGACAACATTAGCCCCATGAACAGTCATAGCTTCAAAAACCGATGGTTCATCACCTTTCACTTCAAACATAACTTTAGCTGCTTCTTCATGAACGATGGTAGAACCTTGAGGAAGCTTAAATTCGGGGAACTTCCTTTTGGCAAAGTCTGTATCAATTATAGCGGCGCAACAATGACTAGAAACCTTTGAGGCAACATAAGACTTACCTGAACCTGGTAGTCCTGAAATAATAAAAGCCTTTCTTTGCACTAGATGTTTTTCAGGGCGTACACCACCATGACCAAGACGAATCTTATCGTCATTTGTCAATACTTTCTTAGCTACCAACTCTTTAAAAATTCTTTTACGAAGTTTTCTTCGCTCATCAGTGGTTGAATAGTACGGATGTCGGTTAACTTTATGACTTAATGTTGATTCAGCTGTCGTGCTTTCTATTAGCTTCTCAGCGGTAACAACCTCTTGAACGCTATCACCCAACTTTCGTGTATTAGTCATACCTAAAGAGCGAGTTAAAAAGTCATGTACTTTTAGGTTATTATTTAAGGGCCTTGAGTAGTCTTTCATTACATCTTGTTCTTCATTGAAATTGATGTTTCATATGGTCGTAGTATGACATCCAGACATACATCAATCCAGCATCTAATACTGCACCATCTACATAAATCACAAAGACATAAATAACAGCCAATACACACCTTTTAAATCCCAAATGACTAATTGATGGAAGTCGTTATTTTATAATTAAACAGCATTAACTAGGAAAAATTACTTGAGGCATTACCCCAATACCCAGCTGCTCTTTGGTGGAAGGTGACAGCTCATCAACTCTATCGTAAATCCAATCAACGAGTTTTTCACCGTCCATCACAGAAACATTTTCACGCTTAGCAAATTCTAAGGTAGAGTCAGCCACAGTAGCTGTTGTAATGAGCCATTTATCAACATGCTCATCTTCTTCGATAGCCGCAAGTTGACGAATTCCCCACCCACTAGTTTCACCTCTATGGTGCTTAACTTGGATAAACACTCGGTTACTCGATACAGGGTCAGTGCGACTTGCTTCAATATCAACATCAGAAATGTCTGAGGTCTTATTTTTAGCAGCGATATGAGCTGAATATCCCTCCAACTCCATAAGCTCTTTAACCAACCTCTCCAAGCCATAACCACCACTTTCTAACGTAGTTGTACCGCTTCTAAGCTTTGCAAGTAATGTTTCTTTAAAGTCAGCAACTTGTTTATCTTTCTGCTGCTGAAAAATGCTATCAAAACAAACTTGGTTGTTATCTTTTAACTGAGCTACGTACCCTTCAATCTCACCGGAGAATTCATTCAAAGAGGCAATTGTCATTCTGATTTTCAATCGACTTTCCAATGCCTGAGATAACTTTGAACGTGGAATCTTAATAGCTAAACCATTTTCGTCCTTGAAGTAGTCAACATTAATACGGTTTGCGCCATAACCCCCATTCTCATCATAGGACTTACCTTCTCGAACAATCCCAACAACTATCGCGCGATGTACAGGAACTACAACTATATCTCCAGGCTTAGCATGGAAAAATCGAGAGATTTGGTTTCTTTGTCGACCAAGGTTGATCTGTTCGTCTTCAACGTATTTCATTAAATCTTTAAAGTCGCAGAAAGACGACATCTCAATACAGTCCCACCCATACCCAGCTAAATTTTTAGAAATCAATTCACTTGGGCTTCGAACCAAAATTATCTTACTCACACTTTCCCCTTAAAGTTCATGAGAACTCGCAGACCGAACTTCACTACAAGAACCACCAACATATTAATAATAACCAGTACAACAGCGGCCTACGGCAAGCTGTTGTACTGGTTATTATATATTTAATATCAATATCCTATCCGAAGCCTAGCTCTCAATTCATCCCACCACATTCATACAATCAACTAGCCACCGATACCACCACCTCAATCAAAACGCATAACTTACATAGCATTTCCACCAGCATCATTGGTTTAGATCTACGGTGACACCTCACTCAGTAGTCAGCGACTGTTACCGCAGGGCAATAGCCAGAAAGTCACTCACTGGGGTTGTAGCGGCGATATTAACCCATTGAGGGTTAGTAATAGCGGTAGGGGGCAGGGAACCAGCTAGAGTAAGGCAAGCAAATTTAATAAAACCATCTAGACTTAAAGTTCGGTGTCCAAGCTTGAGGAAAGTATGCATGAGTATGTCAAAGGGAATTAAACAATTCAGCAAAAACGTAGGGCAAAGCTCGACAGAATTAATGAGTACATATATCGGAGATGGGTTCACGGTAGAACAGGCTAAACGAGCAACCGATATCGCTATGGCTCATAAGATTGATCATTATATTGACGAGCATTTTAGCGACAAAAGTGCTGCTGAAATTACATCTAGTCTTTCTGGGTTTGGTAAAGAAGGCTAACCTTCAACTTAAATTAGTAAGTTCTGCCAAAGTGCGTGATTAGTTGTTAATGTATATCCCCAACGAATTAATCACACACTACTCATCAGCCACCATCCGATAAGGCTTTAGCGCCAATTCATAAAAACGATCTTTTCTTTAAGCCAGAACCCCATAGCACCGTAAAGTCACCATGGTCGTACCATGGTTCTCAGACTCGACAGCCCTTGGAGATACTGGCTTGCAAGATTGCAGAAGTTTGCATTTGTTGGATTTACTAGGATTCCCTTGCGCACAGATTCGACATGCGATGAACCATAGATGCACCATGGACAGAGTTTGAAGGCTTATAAAGTGAGTCGATTTGGAGAGATTTTTTGCTGATAACAGAAAAGGAAAACTAAGCTAAGCTTTTGATTAGCCTAGAAACAACAAAGCCCCGACGTGAGTCGAGGCTTTGTCATATTGAATATGGTACCGGTAGGCGGACTTGAACCGCCACGCCCGAAGGCAACGGATTTTGAATCCGTCGTGTATACCAATTTCACCATACCGGCATTATCGTGGGCATTGCCCT
Source organism: Pseudoalteromonas sp. G5_S1_14_S5 (assembly GCF_054968605.1). NCBI lineage: Bacteria > Pseudomonadati > Pseudomonadota > Gammaproteobacteria > Alteromonadales > Pseudoalteromonadaceae > Pseudoalteromonas > Pseudoalteromonas sp. G5_S1_14_S5. Next base: position 22,992 of record NZ_JBQKUM010000007.1, read on the forward strand.
TTCGATGTTTGTCATTATACGTATGCAAGCTGATGTGGCAAGTATAAAAACTTGAATTCACGTGTGTTTGCCGATAATTTCGCCACTAAGTCATAAGCTGTGCGTTATGTCTCTTTTCACGATCAGCCTTAAACTATATTCTGATGCCTAAATTTTTGAAGAAGTATTAACACCATGACATCTACCAACACACTGCCACCAGCAGGAGTGATGCGCCGATTCGGTGCTTTATTCTATGACGCCTTAATCGTAATCGCTATTGAAATGATGGCGGCTGGCGTCATAATCGCTTTACTGCATGCGCTTATGGCTCTTGGCATTTTTGACCACAGTGGTTATGCCGATGTCAGTGACTTCCTAACCAACCATCCTATCTGGAGCCCTGTTTACACATTTTATCTAATGGCGGTTTGGGTTTACTTCTTTGTGTTCTTCTGGACTCGAGCTGGTCAAACCCTGGGAATGAGAGCATGGAAACTTCGCGTTCAGAACAAAGATGGCTCTGCGATTACTGTCACTCAAGCTCTTATTCGCTTAGGAACCTCTGGTTTTGGTTTAGCCAATCTATGCGTTCCATTAGATCCTCAAAAACGTGGCTTTCACGATATCTGGGCGAAAACAGAAGTGGTTGTATTACCTCAAGCGCGATAGCGATTCTAAACAGCTGCAACCAAGAACAAAAAAGGAAGGCGTTATGCCTTCCTTTTTCATTTATAACTTCCGCCTCAAGAGCATCACGGCTATTCCGAGGAATACCACACTCGGGGCTATAGCACCAAAGGCCGGAGGTATCTGATACACCAAACTCACTGGACCAAAGAACTCACTAGATATATAGAAGGTAAAGCCCGCGATAACACCAGATAGGATCCTTGCCCCCATGGTCACACTACGCAGCGGACCAAAGATAAATGACAGCGCCATCAACATCATCACCGCGATAGAGATTGGCTGGGTTATCTTTCTCCACAACGCCAGTTCGTAACGAGCCGCGTCTTGTTCTGACGCTTTCAGATAAGATACGTAATCATACAACCCACTCAATGACAACTCTTCTGGTTTCACGGTCACGATTGCAAGTTTGTCTGGTGCGAGTGATGTTTTCCAAGTGTATGATGGCAAATTCTCTTTCGTTATCTGCAGTTCATTTTCAAACGAAGTGACGACAACATCTTTCATCGTCCAAACGTTATCTCCAACGTAATCAACCTCTTTAGAATAGATAGCGGTTTTCAAAGCCTTATTTTCATCAAAGCGCCACATGTTCATGCCATATAGCTTGTCATCATCAATTTTGACAATAAAGATGAAATCATTGGCATCACGAGCCCAGACACCGCTTTGCGTGGAGATGATATTCCCCCCTGCAATCGATATGGTTCTTAAGTCACGAGCCATCTTTTGTGCTTGAGGTGCACCCCACTGCCCTAATAGCGTCACCACTATCATTAATGGAATCGCAGTCTTAAGTACCGATAAACCGATATCTAGCTTAGAGAAACCCGCCGCCTGCATGACTACCAGTTCAGAGCTCGCAGCGAGCATACCTAATCCGATCAATGCACCAAGCAAAGCTGCCATTGGGAAAAACATTTCGATATCACGCGGGATACTTAACAAAACAAAGTACAGAGCTTGGAGTAAATCGTAGGTACCACGCCCCACTTTTCTCAACTGCTCTACATACTTGATGATGCCTGAGAGGCCAACAAACGTCACTAATACTAGTGACGTAGTTGCGATGATGGTTCTGCCTATATATAAATCGAGAATCTTAAACACGGCTTAAGCCAACCTCTTATTCTTGAATTTTTCTTTCAAACGCCTTACTGGCTCGCTATCCATAAAGTTTGCACCAATCGCGACAATTAACAACAACGCATTGATTGGCCACATGCCGATTACTTCAGGGATACTGCCCTCTTCTATTGCTGACTTAGTTGCACTGATTGCCAAGAAGTAAGTCAGATAAATCAAAATTGCAGGACCAATTTTAGCGAAGCGTCCCTGTCTTGGGTTTACCGCCGAGAGTGGCACAACAAGCATGGTCAACAATGGAATACAGAGTACCAATGAAATACGCCATTGCAATTCAGCTTTTGCGCTATTATTTGGATTGCCGATAAGATCAAGTGTCGGAATCGCTTCCCAATCACGACCTTTCTTCGCAACTTCTCGCTGGCCAATCAAGCCTTCATACTCTTCGAAGTGTGTCACCATATAATCAAGACGAGTTGGAACACCTTCATGACGAGTACCATCGTACATCACGATAACTTGGCGACCGTCGCTGAGCTCTTTTACATCGCCCGACTTCGAATACATAACACTTGGAAGCACGGAATCACGTGGACGCATTTGAGCAACGAACACGTTTTCTAGCTTATTACCGTCGATATCATCGATGAACACCACAGACGAACCGTCTGGCGTTCCTTCAAACTTACCCTTTGGTAGCAAATCAACACTGTTCTCTGCGGCCACTTCCTCATACATCTGTTCAACCTTGTCTTGCGACCAAGGGGATAACCAGAATGAGTTAAAAGCAGCAACCGATGCGGTAATCAAAGCTAAGTACAGCGCCGATTGAATCAGGAATTTGTTACCGATGCCGGTCGCGTTCATGACCACTATTTCACTTTCAGCGTAAAGACGCCCAAAAGTAAGCAAAATACCAATATAGATACTGAGCGGAAGCATCAATAAGCCCATCGCAGGCATATTAAGGCTAACGATCGACAAAATTAGACTCGCAGGAATAGCACCATCAGAGGCGTCCGCTAACACACTGATAAATTTTTGGCTGAGAAACACGAGAAAGAGAACAAAAAAGATCGCAAATTGGCTCTTGATTGTCTCGCGGATCAAATATCTAACAATAATCACGCTCAAATTACCTATACAAAACTTGTTTTTTTGATTGAATCACTATAATTTCCCGTTGAACCTTTTATTTTTTTAAATTTTTAACTAAGTGTTAGCGTTCTTCTTTAAGGTTAGTTCCATTATAGGATCCAACAAGTAAGAACTCATTATCTAACATTTAGTTCGATTTGTCTTCAGGATGTAGGAGTACGCATGGAGTTCAGTGTAAAAAGTGGCAGCCCAGAGAAACAACGCAGCGCATGTATCGTTGTCGGTGTATTCGAACCGCGCCGCCTTTCTCCAGTAGCCGAGCAATTAGATAAGATTAGTGATGGCTACATTAGTTCACTGCTTCGTCGCGGTGACTTAGAGGGTAAACCTGGCCAGATGCTACTACTGCATCAAGTACCTGGTGTACTTTCAGAACGTGTTCTACTTGTAGGCTGTGGTAAAGAGCGTGAGCTAGGCGAACGTCAATACAAAGAAATTATTCAGAAAACCATCAGCACACTAAACGAAACTGGTTCTATGGAAGCAGTATGTTTCCTAACAGAACTGCACGTTAAAGGCCGCGATACTTACTGGAAAGTTCGTCAAGCGGTAGAAGCGACTAAAGATGGTCTTTACACGTTTGACCAATTCAAGAGCAACAAGCCAGAGACTCGTCGCCCACTACGTAAATTGGTATTCAACGTACCAACACGTCGTGAACTGAGCCTAGGTGAAAAAGCGATTGCTCACGGTCTTGCGATTGCTTCAGGTGTGAAAGCATCTAAAGACCTTGGCAACATGCCACCAAACATCGCAAACCCAGCATATCTTGCATCTCAAGCTCGTCGTCTAGCTGACGACTTCGAAACCGTAACGACTAAGATCATCGGCGAAGAAGAGATGGAAAAACTGGGCATGACCTCCTACCTAGCGGTCGGTCGTGGTTCAAAGAACGAATCTATGATGTCTATCATGGAGTACAAGGGCGCACCAGATTCTGATGCAAAACCGATTGTACTTGTTGGTAAAGGCCTAACGTTCGATTCAGGCGGTATCTCACTTAAGCCTGGCGAAGGTATGGATGAGATGAAGTACGACATGTGTGGCGCTGCGTCTGTATTCGGTACTATGAAAGCGCTAGCTAAACTGAACCTGCCAATCAACGTTGTAGGTATTCTTGCTGGTTGTGAAAACATGCCAGGTAGCAATGCTTACCGCCCAGGTGATATCCTAACGACGATGTCAGGTCAAACAGTTGAAGTGTTAAACACTGATGCTGAAGGTCGCTTGGTTCTTTGTGATGCGCTAACTTACGTTGAGCGTTTCGAACCAGATTGTGTGGTTGACGTTGCAACACTAACAGGCGCATGTGTTATCGCTCTAGGTCACCACATCAGTGGCGTTCTATCGAACCACAACCCACTGTCTCACGAACTTGTGAATGCATCTGAGCAAGCAAGTGACCGAGCATGGCGTCTACCAATGGCAGACGAGTACCATGAGCAGCTAAACAGCCCATTCGCAGATATGGCGAACATCGGCGGCCGCCCAGGCGGTACTATCACTGCTGGTTGCTTCCTGTCTAAGTTCACTAAGAAATATCACTGGGCTCACCTAGATATAGCAGGTACAGCTTGGAAATCTGGCGCAGCAAAAGGCTCGACAGGTCGTCCTGTCTCAATGTTAGTCCAATTCTTATTGAACCGCAGCGGCCAAGAGACTGAAGAGCAATCTTCAAAATAATAAAAAGGGCCTACGGGCCCTTTTTTAATAAGCGCTATTTGTTAGGGCCTGTTGACCAAGTAAGATAAATTGCCACAATTTTCAGTTCGAGTATCAAGTATGCAGACAGCTACGTTTTACATAGTGTCATCAGACAGCCCACAAGCCAGTGAAGAAGGTTTCACTAACTATGTGCTGTTTCTTGCTCAGCACTTTGCAAAACAAGGCGCTAAACTTTATCTCAACTGTAATGACAAAGCCCATGCCGAGCGTATCGCAGAATTTTTCTGGCAAGTCGATCCCAGTGAATTTATTGCGCATAACTTGGTTGGCGAAGGCCCGAAGTATTCAACCAACATTGAGATTGGCTACCAAGGTGTAAAGCACAATTGGAATCGTCAGCTAGTAATTAATCTGGCCGATAATCATACAACCTTTGCGAACGCCTTTGCTCAGGTGATAGACTTCGTCCCTTGCGAAGAAAAAGCTAAGCAACTCGCTCGAGAAAGGTATAAAATTTACCGTCAGGCTGGATATCAGCTGCAGACTATCGAGATTCAACATCCATAGTCAAACCTCATAGATAAAGCTATCTTTGAATTTAGATTCAAGAAGCTTCACTTATGAAGTTTGACCACGATTAACCATTCACAGTATCCGTTTAAGAGCACTATGGAAAAGACATACAACCCAACATCAATCGAACAAGCTCTGTATCAGACTTGGGAAGAGAAAGGCTACTTTAAGCCACACGGTGACACATCAAAAGAAGCTTACAGCATCATGATCCCGCCACCGAACGTCACTGGTAGCCTACACATGGGTCACGCGTTCCAAGACACTATCATGGATACTCTAATCCGTGCTGAGCGTATGAAAGGTAAGAACACGCTTTGGCAAGTGGGTACTGACCACGCTGGTATCGCAACTCAAATGGTTGTTGAGCGTAAGATCGCGGCAGAAGAAGGCAAAACTAAGCACGATTACGGTCGTGACGCTTTCATCGACAAGATCTGGGAATGGAAAAATGAATCTGGTGGCACAATTACTAAGCAACTTCGTCGTCTAGGCGCATCGGTAGACTGGGACCGTGAGCGTTTCACTATGGATGATGGCCTATCTAACGCTGTTCAAGAAGTGTTTGTTCGCCTATACGAAGATGACCTAATCTACCGTGGTAAGCGCCTAGTAAACTGGGATCCAAAACTGCACACTGCAATTTCTGATCTTGAAGTTGAAAACAAAGACAAAAAAGGCCACATGTGGCACTTCCGCTACCCGCTAGCAAACGGCGCGAAGACCGCTGAAGGTAAAGACTACATTGTTGTTGCGACGACTCGTCCAGAAACCATGCTTGGCGATACTGGTGTTGCAGTAAACCCAGAAGATCCACGTTACAAAGATCTTATTGGTAAAGAGATCCTACTTCCTATCGTTAACCGTTTAATCCCTATCGTAGGCGATGAGCACGCGGATATGGAGAAAGGCACTGGTTGTGTGAAAATCACGCCTGCGCACGACTTCAATGACTACGAAGTTGGTAAGCGTAACAACCTACTAATGATCAACATCCTAACGTTCAACGCAGACATCCGTGATGCGGCTGAAGTATTCACCACTAACGGTGAAGCTAGCGATGTTTACTCTACAGAACTTCCTGCTAAGTACCACGGCATGGAGCGTTTTGCTGCTCGTAAAGCGATCGTTGCTGAATTCGAAGAACTTGGTCTTCTTGATGAGATCAAAGATCACGATCTAACCGTTCCTTACGGCGACCGTGGTGGTGTGGTTATCGAACCAATGCTAACTGACCAATGGTACGTACGTGCTGCACCTCTTGCTGAGCCTGCTGTTAAAGCGGTTGAAGATGGTGACATCCAGTTCGTTCCTAAGCAGTACGAAAACATGTACTTCTCTTGGATGCGTGACATTCAAGACTGGTGTATTTCTCGTCAGCTTTGGTGGGGGCACCGTATCCCAGCTTGGTACGACAACGACGGCAACGTATATGTAGGTCGTACTGAAGAAGAAGTACGTGCAAACAACAACCTTGCTCCAGTCGTTGTTCTTCGCCAAGACGACGACGTACTTGATACATGGTTCTCTTCTGCTCTTTGGACTTTCGGTACTCAAGGCTGGCCTGAGCAAACTGAAGACCTGAAGACATTCCACCCTTCAGATGTTCTAGTAACAGGCTTCGACATCATCTTCTTCTGGGTTGCGCGTATGATCATGATGACCATGCACTTCAACAAAGATGAAAATGGTAAAGCACAAGTACCATTCAAGACAGTTTATGTTACCGGCCTAATCCGTGACGAAAACGGCGACAAGATGTCTAAGTCTAAAGGTAACGTTCTTGACCCTATCGACATGATCGATGGTATCGACCTTGAGTCTCTAGTAGAGAAACGTTGTGGCAACATGATGCAGCCTCAACTAGCGAAGAAGATCGAGAAGAACACTCGTAAGACTTTCGAAAACGGTATCGAACCATACGGTACTGATGCACTGCGTTTCACTCTTGCTGCTATGGCATCTACTGGCCGTGACATCAACTGGGACATGAAGCGTCTTGAAGGTTACCGTAACTTCTGTAACAAACTATGGAACGCAAGCCGTTACGTACTGATGAATACAGAAGAGCACGATTGTGGCATGTCACTATCTGCAGAGGACCGTGCAAACATGGAATTCTCTCTAGCAGATAAGTGGATTGAATCTCAGTTTGAGCTAGCAGCGAAAGAGTTTAATGCTCACCTAGACAACTACCGTCTAGACATGGCAGCAAACACGCTTTACGAATTCATCTGGAACCAATTCTGTGACTGGTACCTAGAGCTAACGAAGCCAGTTCTATGGAAAGGTACAGAAGCTCAGCAACAAGCAACTCGCTACATGCTGATCACTGTTCTAGAGAAGACACTACGTCTTGCTCACCCAGTGCTTCCTTACATTACTGAATCTATCTGGCAGAGCGTTAAGCCGCTAGTAGACGGTGTTGAAGGTGAAACTATCATGCTTCAAGCGCTTCCTCAGTTTAACGAAGAGAACTTCAACGCTGAGATCGTAGAAGACATCGAATGGGTTAAGACTTTCATCACTGCTATCCGTAACCTACGTGCGGAATACGACATTGCACCTAGCAAAGGTCTAGAAGTGATGATCAAAGTGGCTAACGAGAAAGACGCGGCGCGTATCGAAGCGAACAAGGTAGTTCTGAACTCTCTTGCTAAGCTAGATAGCCTAACAGTTCTTGCAGACGATGCATCTCTTGATCACAAAGAACTTCCAGCATGTGCGACTAAGCTAGTGGGTCAATCTGAGCTGATGATCCCAATGGCAGGTCTTATCGATAAAGATGCAGAACTTTCTCGTCTTGATAAAGAAGTGAAGAAAACGCACGGCGAAATCAAGCGTATCGAAGGCAAGCTAGGTAACGAAGGTTTCGTTGCTAAAGCCCCTGAGGCGGTTATCGCGAAAGAGCGTGAGAAGCTAGTTGGCTACCAAGAGACACTAGCGAAGCTTGAAGAACAGAAAGCGACTATCGCTGCACTGTAATTGGTTAGCTAATTAACTTACCAACTCGAGCATATAAAAAGGGCAGATAATTCTGCCCTTTTTTGATCTTGTCGTTTATCGCTAATGAGCACTTTTTAGCGAACTTATACGCTCGGTTAACTCTGGATGGGTGCTTAACCACGCAGGTATTTCAGCCTCATTTTCAGAGCTCTCTTGTAACAACTCAAACATCTCAATCATAGGCTGATTGGTGCCGTGTATCTGCCACATTGAATCCGACGCAAACCTATCCGCTTCTCGTTCTGCCTGTTGCGACTGACCATTATTGGCGACGAAAACCCCGACTCCAGCTAAATTATCGATCACACCTGTGCTTTCACCTGTCAACATTGCGACAGAGAGTGAAAGCAAGCTAGAACGAACAATCGCTTTCATGACGTGTTGTTGCTCAATATGCCCCAACTCATGCATTAGGATACTATCTAATTGCTGCTCAGTTTCCGTTAGCGCTACCAAGTCATCAAGCACGATGATAGTACTGTGGCTCAAGGCAAAAGCATTGGCACCGAGCTCAGAGGAGCGAAACAGCAAACGGACGTCCTCATCAATACCGATCGCTCTCAAATGACTTTCAAAACGCTGGCGGATCATAATTTGCTGAGACAGTGTTAAGTTCGATGGCTCAAACAATTGCTCATCCAAAGAGACTAACACCCTATCCTCTACCATCTTTAATGCTGAGTCAGGAAGGTAAGTGACCACTTTATTTGTTAGCCAAGGGATGCCGTGAGTGAATGTTCCAATGGTCAACGTCAATATAACGATACAAGATAGCAGAATCGCCGTAACATTCTTTTCTAGCTTACCCATCGAATCGTGCTGACCATGCTGTTTTAAAAACGCTGTCAGTTCATCACTCGGTTTCGCCACAAACAGCCAGCCGTCAGGAAATGCGATCTTACTTGGCGTTGAGCCAACACCGACATTGATTTTCACATCAGCAACGTTGGCCGAACTGCGTTGATTGCAGGCATTAATCACCAATATATCGTCGAGCGATATCTCTAATGTTGCCTCACAGCGTTCAGAGCTGCGAGGCGGATGAGCAACACCGGATAGCATTAGCCAATACCAAGATCGACATCAAAGGCTTGTGCAACTTCATCAGAAACCGCTGACTTCACATTTGAGTCTTGATCAATAGCGACCAGTAACTCGAGATCGCCGTAAACAGAGGTATTGTCTGCTAAATAGTTCATCGTTCTTACCATAACCCAAGGACGAGCAAGACCTAGCGTGACGACTTGCAATAAGAAGTTAACCACAACCAAGCTGACGTAACCCTTAACCGTTAGAGTCGAAGCAAAAGTAAACTTAGGCTCACTCTCAGCTTCACTAGATTGAAGAACCAGTTGCGAGAATGTGTAGTTTCGAACACGCACTTTCAAATACGCGCCTACGGCTAAACCGATAGCAATGAAGCCAAAGTAGTAGCCAATCATGATAACGGCTAGATCACTATGTCCCATGAGATCAAGATACGATTCTGGGTTACTCATCAGATTAACGCCAGCCATCATAAAGAAGGCACCGACTAAAACCGCCGTGATAACAAGCCACGCTATCGTCGCGATCATATAGGTCTTGAAGTAAAATGCGTTTTTGTAATCTGCGCTAAATTGGCGCTCACCATAGCGGTAGCCATTTGAGAAGTAATTAGCCATACCGACCAAAGACCAAGCCTGCAGGTAGACATAAGCAGGCAAGAGTATAAGGATGGCTGCTACACCAGCAGTCATATTAAGACTCATGGTAAAGATCACGGCAGCCATAGCTGCAACAAAACCAAGCATGGCAAGCATGCCACGACCTAATATAGACCAGTAAGCACCAGCAACTGTGCCGTGAAACGAAAAGTGCACATTACGGAAGCTCGTCATTGCCGCGTCAAAGCGTGCATTGCTGCGAGCGAGTAATGGTAGCAGCAGAACAAAAGCCACAATTAATCCCAAAGAAAGCTCAGGAGAAAACTGTTCTGCAATCGACCACACTAAGACACAAACAAGCGCAATAGCACGGCCTTTAAGAATCTGCATTGGCTGTCCATGGTACTCGAAGCTATCACCAGCTATCGATGTATGACCGTAGAAGTAGCGCTTATTACGTACCTTGGCCCACGCTGAATAAATTCCAAGCGTAATCACTGATAGCAGGATATTGACAATCCATATGCCAAAGTACTCTTTACCTTTGCCACTAAAGTGAACTTTAGTTTCTAACCCTTTGGTTTCCATTTTTTACTCCATCTGACGTTTATCATTAAACCATGTACATCTAAGTGCACATTAGGAGAGAGCACGCTATAGAAACACGCCATGCTGATCAATCAGCTGAATTAATAAATCAAAGGAAGCTATCATAACTTTTACAAATAACCACAATAAGTTAGATAAGAATTAATGATGTATTTATCACTAATAAACGCATACTATTTTTAAGGCACCTTTTGCTTGTTCTTCTTTGATAGTTTCTGCCTATCAAAACAATATTAACTTCCCATTAGACTTAATGATAATTATTCTCAATAATAAATCTATCGAAACACATCAACGATTGAGTAATTATCATGAAAAAGACACTAACCTTTGCAGCGCTTCATTTTACTATCGCGTTTAGTGTCGCTTACATTCTGACAGGCGACATCTTAATTGGTAGTTTAATTGCCATGATCGAACCTTCAGTAAATACCTTCGCTTTCTATTTTCATGAAAAGGCATGGGCACAAGTTCCAGCACTTAAAGCTCGTCAATGGATGACCAAATTAAAGACGGCCAGCTTTGCAACGATTCACTTTAGTGTTGCCTTTACTGTAATTTACTTGCTGACAGGTGATGCCTTTGTGGGCGGCGTGATGGCGATGTTAGAACCAACATTGAATACAGTCGCTTACTACTTTCATGAGAAAGTTTGGCAGCGTAAATCAGAGGTCAATGTTCCTCAGTTCTGTCACCACCAGCACGCTTAAAGTAGAGAGATATATCTAAGGAAAAGTCGATAGTCTACTGGTGAATAAATGGCTGCCCTTGACAAAGTTGTGCACCGCAATTAAATTAGTTGTGGTGCACAACTTTATATAATGTAAGTGATGATGAATACTCGACAACTAAGACACTACTCCCGCCAAGCCGTTCGCTTACTGGGTATGCTCGATAAGCAGTGTGGTGAGATCACCCTAACACCAGTCCAGGCTCATGCATTAGGAGAAGTCCAGATCCAACCGCTGACGATCAACCAACTTGCACAACGATTGAATGTCGACAAGTCGAATGCCAGTCGTACTGTCGCAGGGCTAAACAAGTTAAATTTGACCGAAAGTATCGAGAATCCGAATGACAAACGCAGTCAAAAGGTCACACTCACCACTCAAGGACAGCAGGTACTGTCTAAGCTCGATCTACAACAAAACGCTTTCTTCGACAATATGCTAGAAGGCCTGAGCGAGGATGAGCAGCAGCAGTTAAAGCTTGGGTTAGAGGTTTACCTCAAAGGGCTAACTAAAGTCTGCCAAGCTGACGAATTTGTATTACGCCCACTCACTCAAGCTGACAACGAACAAGTTGCCGATGTCATTCGAGAAGTCTCTGCCGAACATGGCCTAACCGCAGACAAAGGCTATGGTGTGTCTGACCCAACACTTGATGATATGTACTCTGTGTATAGCCAAGAAAATGCGATGTACTGGGTGATTGAGTATCAAGGTGAGGTTGTAGGCGGCGGCGGCTTTGCCCCACTAGCAGGCCGACCAGACGTATGTGAGCTACAAAAGATGTACTTCTTAAAACAGACTCGCGGACAAGGGCTGGCAAAACGCATCGTCGCTTTAAGTTTAAAGCTTGCCAAACATATGGGTTATCAACAAATGTACTTAGAGACAACAGAGTGTTTGGGAGCTGCGATTAAACTTTATGAAGCATTAGGCTTTGAGCATCTAGAGAGTACTTGGGGAGAAACAGGCCACGACGCTTGTGAAGTGGTCATGGCCAAAACGTTGTAGTGCAGCTTCTAGCGTAAAAAATTACTCACACAAGATGCAGGATTAAGAGCAACAAAAGAACTCTCCTTTTGCCCATCGAGCTCAACCTCTAATTGATATAAATGCTTAGGGTTGGGCTTATCAACATTAAAGACAATCGGTGCTTCAACTTGGAACACAACACCAGTGTGTTCTGCACGTACATCTATCGGCATCACCAGTGTCATACCGTCAAACTTAATTGATGCCGATACCAGCCCTGCTTTAAGCGTCTGGTAGATCACATCCACTTTAAACTCACAACCACCGCCGTGGTGCCAGATCTGCTCAGTAACGACTTGGTCCAGCTTCACATTGCGAACAAACTGCAGATAAGGAGCTTGCCAAATACCCATTCGAGAGTCTGATTTAGCAAGAGCTGGCGAAGACGATGGCTCATCCATATCTTCTTCGAGCAACAACCCTTCCTCTTCTTCAAGAAACAGGATCTCAAAGCGGTTTCGACCAGGCTGCATGTAAGGGCGGATGTCTTTACGGTACTCTTCTTGGCTGCCATCACAATCAAAGACAGCCACACCATTGAGTCGAACCTCAGCAAAGTAATCAACACCCGCAAAGACTAGCTCAACAAAGGGACAAGCCAGCATCGCATCATCGACTTCAATGTCGTGCATTAAATGCCACTCTTGCTCTGCGATTTGATCTTCACTCAAGGTATCAGGGAGCTTTGAACTCAACGGAGCCGGAAAGGTAATGTCATCTTGTGGAATAGAAAGATCCGTCAATGGCGAAATTTGCCAAAGACCATCGAGAAGTAACCGCATATCATTCCTTGAGCCAGATCAATTTTGACCGCATTATAATGAATGAATGCATTTAAAGACATTTATTTTTCTGAGGATAAAAATGCCAGCTCAAGGCTGGCAATTTTCAAACTGGGAAGAAATTTACTCTCCGCCTTCATCATCTTCTTCAGAGTAGATAGCATCTTCACCTTCGTAGTAAGTGCCCCAACCGTCGTAGATAATGTCGAATTTCTCTGCAAGGTTCACAAGCTTTTCAACTTGCGCATCGATCGCTTCTGCATCTAGAGCTGACTGCATAGTCGCATCACAACAAAGTAGCTTGTTACCATCTTCGTCTTCTGTCTCTTCAGCTTCAAGTACTTCAAAGCCCATTTTGAATGCTTCAACAACGGCTTTCTCAAGCACTTCGAAATCTTCAGCAAATAGGTGATGCTCGATATCGTATAGAGCTTCAGGATCGCTACCATCTTCAATTAGTGCTTCAATGATGTCGCGAGTCTCTTCCTTTTGAAATTCAATTAATTCCGCTACTGATAGATATTCATCTTCGTGAGACATGTGTCTGCTCCAGAGTGTTGACTATGAAAAGATCAAATTTGATTGCCACGAAATATGGCACGGATCGTCCAGAAAAGCCACCCAGATCAGACCTAGAAAGATAAGTTTATCGCCAGATAGCAGAGGTAATATCAATTCAAAAGTGAAATCAAAATCACAGAAACAAATTTTCAACATTTTATTAACTGACGACTATTTCAGCATTTCGTCTCTATTATTACTTTTAAGCATATTAAATAGAAATTGCGTGCTTAGTCATGGTGGATGCATATGCTGAACTGGTTTTGAGATGCATAAAACCTCAAGTTACTTTCAAAAAGTGCATAATAGTGAATAAAAAATCATTAATAATAAGCAAAATAGATTTCAAACAGAGCGCAGATTGAGCATAGATCCGCAAAAATGTTGTTCCATGCCAAACGCACTCAATTAGAATTTAACACCTGTTTTCTATTTAAAAATGGTTTTTAGCTCGGATAATTTCAAAAATACTTTACTTTTACACGAGCTATAAGACTTGCATATTACGATCAAGCTTGTCATAAATAGACGCTGGATTAAAAGTAAGGATGCAAAATGAGTAAGCTGTACGTTGGCTCCGAAGTCGGTCAATTAAGACGAGTTCTCCTAAATCGACCTGAAAGAGCACTCACCCACCTCACCCCTTCTAACTGTCACGACCTTCTATTTGATGATGTGTTGGCTGTGGAAGCTGCTGGTGAAGAACACGATGCCTTTGCAGAGACACTACGTAATCAAGACGTAGAAGTGCTGCTACTGCACGATTTGTTGGTAGAGACGCTTGCCGTACCTCAAGCTCGCGAATGGCTGCTAAACACTCAAATCTCAGATTTCCGTTATGGGCCTACTTTTGCCCGTGACCTAAGAAACTATCTTGCTCAAATGGATAATGAGCATCTAGCAACAATCTTACTAGGTGGCTTGGCGTATTCAGAGCTTCCTATCAAATCATCATCGATGCTTCCTAAAATGCATCGCCCACTAGATTTCGTCATCGAACCACTGCCTAACCACCTATTTACACGTGATACTTCGTGTTGGGTTTATGGCGGTGTGTCACTAAACCCAATGATGAAGCCAGCACGTCAACGTGAGACAAACCACCTGCGTGCTATCTATCGCTGGCACCCTGTGTTTGCAGGACAAGACTTCATTAAGTACTTTGGTGATGAGGATCTTCATTACGACAACGCCAACATTGAAGGCGGCGATGTACTGGTTATTGGTAAAGGCGCGGTACTTATCGGTATTTCTGAGCGAACCAAGCCACAAGGTGTTGAGAACTTAGCGGCGAGTCTATTTAAGTCAGGGCAAGCTACTGAAGTGATCGCTATCGATCTACCGAAGCACCGTTCATGTATGCACCTTGATACGGTGATGACACACATGGACATCGATACCTTCTCTGTTTACCCAGAAATCGTTCGTAAAGATTTAGACACATGGCGCCTAACACCAAAGGAGAATGGTGAGATGCGTGTAGAGAAAGCGGAAAACTACCTGTCAGCGATTGAAGGGGCGCTTGGCCTTGATCAGCTTAAGATCATCACCACAGGTGGCGACAACTACGAGGCTGAACGAGAGCAGTGGAATGACGCCAACAACGTACTAACAGTGAAACCAGGCACGGTTATCGGTTACGAGCGTAATATTTACACTAACGAGAAGTACGACAAGGCAGGTATCGAAGTTCTAACGATTCCTGGCAATGAACTGGGTCGTGGCCGTGGTGGCGCTCGCTGCATGAGCTGCCCTATTGAAAGAGACGGTATCTAAGCAGATAACTCAATAGCGTAAAAATACAATAACTCAACTAGGCCAGTGCTATTGTACTGGCCTTTTTCATGAAACAAATAAAATAAGCATTCACAAATATAGCATTTTTATGTTTAACTAAGTTCTTCATTGATTCTATATACGCAAGGAGCGAAAGATGGCCTTTAACCTTCGCAATCGTAACTTTCTAAAACTACTCGACTTTACTTCTAAAGAGATTCAGTTTTTACTCGACCTGTCAGCTGACCTAAAAAAAGCTAAGTATGCAGGTACTGAGCAGAAGAAGCTCACTGGTAAAAGCATCGCTTTGATCTTTGAAAAGGCATCCACACGAACTCGATGTGCGTTTGAAGTCGCCGCTTTTGATCAAGGCGCTCAAGTGTCTTACTTAGGCCCTTCAGGCTCTCAGATAGGTCAAAAAGAATCAATGAAAGATACTGCACGCGTATTAGGCCGTATGTACGATGGCATCGAGTACCGTGGCTTTGGTCAGAGCATCGTCGAAGACCTTGGCGCTTATGCTGGTGTCCCAGTGTGGAATGGCCTTACTGATGAATTTCACCCAACTCAGATCTTGGCTGACTTCCTCACCATGCTCGAACATGGTCGCGGTAAACTGCTGCATCAAATCAGCTTTGCTTATCTGGGTGATGCTCGTAACAATATGAGTAACTCTCTGTTAGTAGGAGCTGCCAAGATGGGCATGGATATTCGTCTTATCGCGCCAAAAGCCTTCTGGCCAGAAGCACAACTTGTCGAAGAGTGCCAAGCTATCGCGCAAAGTACCGGCGCTAAAATCACGCTGACTGAAGACGTTGCTGAAGGCGTAAAAGACTGTGACTTCCTCTACACCGATGTTTGGGTATCGATGGGCGAAGCGCCAGAAGCTTGGGATGAACGTGTGGCAGTGATGAAACCATATCAAGTGAATATGGATGTGATTAAGCTGACGGGCAACCCTCAAGTCAAATTCATGCACTGCTTACCCGCTTTTCACAATAATGAGACCGTTATCGGTCAGCAAGTGGCTGATAAATATGGCATGAACGGTTTGGAAGTGACGGATGAAGTATTTGAATCTGACTACTCTATTGTGTTTGATGAAGCAGAAAATCGTATGCACACCATCAAAGCCGTTATGGTCGCAACACTCGGTTAATTGAGAATAGTGAAAGTAAACAAAAGCTTGATGTAATCGCTTGCGCTCACAAATTGAAAGCGTATAATTCTCGGCAATTTGTCTGAGAGTAGTGAAAATGACGCCAACCAATATTGTGATCACACATAATAAAATTGTGAAAACACCTAATATTGCTCGCAAGCTAGCATGCTTGCCAGGCGGTCTATTCTGCTTTTCAGCACTTTTTTAAAGCCTCCCATTATGGGGGGCTTTTTTGTGGCCAATACATTACTGTGGGGAAGAAGATCATGGCGAATTCGCTCTATCAAAAGCACATCATCTCAATTCCAGAGCTTTCTCGTGAAGAGCTAGAATTAATTGTTCAAACGGCTGGTCAGCTTAAAGCAGAACCAAACCCAGAACTTATCAAGAACAAAGTTGTGGCTAGCTGCTTCTTCGAACCTTCAACGCGAACTCGTCTCTCTTTTGAAACTGCGATTCAACGCATCGGTGGTGATGTGATTGGTTTCGACAGCGGCGGTAACACCTCACTAGCGAAAAAGGGCGAAACGCTAGCAGACTCAGTACAGGTTATCTCTTCATACGTTGATGCTTACGTAATGCGTCACCCTCAGGAAGGTGCTGCGCGCTTAGCATCAGAGTTCTCGAACGGTGTACCGGTAATCAACGCTGGTGATGGTGCTAACCAACACCCAACACAGACCCTGCTTGATCTATTCTCTATCGCGGAAACACAAGGCCGCCTGGATAACCTTAATGTGGCATTCGTTGGTGACCTTAAATACGGCCGTACGGTTCACTCTCTCACTCAAGCATTGGCTAAATTCGATAACATCTGTTTCTACTTTGTAGCGCCAGAAGCATTGGCTATGCCTGATTACATCTGTGAAGAGCTTGATGAAGCTGGCATCCAATACCAACTACTGACCGACATGGAAGATGTGATTCCTGAACTAGATGTTCTATACATGACTCGCGTACAGAAAGAACGCTTTGATGAGTCGGAATACGCGCACATCAAGTCAGCCTACATCCTAACGGCTGCACTATTGGAAAATGCACGTGATAACTTGAAGGTACTGCACCCACTTCCTCGCGTTGATGAAATCACTGTCGATGTCGATAAAACGCCTTACGCTTACTACTTCCAGCAAGCTGAAAATGGTGTTTACGCGCGTGAAGCATTACTAGCCCTTGTTCTTAACGAAACGCTGTAGAGGAGAGATATCATGTCTAAAGAGACTCAATTAAAAGTTGAAGCAATCAAGAACGGTACCGTTATCGACCATATCCCAGCAAACATCGGGATCAAGGTGCTAAAACTGTTTGATATGCACAACTCTCATCAGCGTGTCACTATTGGTTTGAACCTGCCCTCTTCAGCACTTGGCGGCAAAGACTTACTTAAAATTGAAAATGTGTTTATCACCGAAGAGCAAGCAAACAAATTAGCACTGTACGCACCTCATGCGACGGTAAACCAAATCGAAGATTACGAAGTGGTTAAGAAGCTAGCGCTTGAACTGCCTGAGCAAATCAACGATGTGTTTGAGTGTCCAAACACCAACTGTATCACTCACAACGAGCCGGTTGAGAGCAGCTTTAAGATCTTTGAAAAGAATGAAGACATTCGCCTGAAATGTAAGTACTGCGAAAAAGTCTTCTCTCGCGAGATCGTGACCGAAAGATAAGCTTTCGCCTAACACGCAATAAATGTAAAAACTATGAAATACCTCGCCCGTGCGGGGTATTTTGCGCTTTACCTAACCACGGTTTGTAGGCACACTGAAAACGATTTTTATCTAATAACTGATGGAATAAACTAATGACAAAAGTACTTCACACAGAATCGGCTCCAGCTGCAATCGGCCCATACGTACAAGGCGTTGACCTTGGCAACATGGTACTGACTTCTGGTCAAATCCCAGTAAACCCAGCAACTGGTGAAGTATCTGCTGATATCGCAGAGCAAGCACGCCAATCTCTAGACAACGTGAAAGCGGTTGTAGAAGCTTCTGACCTGACTGTAAAAGACATCGTTAAGCTAACTGTATTCGTTAAAGACCTAAACGACTTCGGCACAGTAAACGAAGTTTACGGTAAATTCTTTGATGAGCACGGCGTTGCAAACTACCCTGCACGTTCATGTGTTGAAGTAGCTCGTCTACCAAAAGATGTTGGTATCGAGATCGAAGCTATTGCAGTTCGTAAATAGATTTCACTCTATTTAGTCAGTGGCTGATTGCGGAACTAAGCACTGATGAGATACAAAAAAGGTTGCCAATTTGGCAACCTTTTTTATTATTCGTTTTCTTTGTTTAAGCTACTTTTTTATTAAGCTCAATCACTTCTTTGTCTAGCTCTTCCAACTTAGTCGCCATCTGTTCACGAGTTAGGTTTGCTAATTCACGCACGTTCGACTTGTCGTAGCCTTTAGTATTAATTGGATCTAGCATTTCCACAATCACGTGGCCATTGTTCCAACGGTTCAGCTTAACGCCACCTGTAGAACTACATACGATAGGGATGATTGGTAAGCCAGCGCCAATCGCAGCATGGAAAGCACCGGTTTTAAATGGCAACAGGCCACGGCCACGTGAACGCGTTCCTTCAGGGAACATCCATACCGAAACATCACTGTCTTTCAGGTTATCGACTACTTGATCGATCGTACCAACCGCTTTGCTGCGATTTGCACGGTCAATTAGGATATTACCCGTCAACCAGTAAAGCTGACCAAACAGAGGCATCCACGCTAGGCTTTTCTTACCAACCGTTACCACTTTAGGTGTCACAGCCGATGATACCGTGAACAGGTCCCAGTTATTCTGATGGTTCGCAACATAAACATGTTGGCCACGAGAGTAAGCATCTTCAGGGATACGTAGCTCTAGCTTGATACCAAACACTTTCGACATACGACCGAAGTAACGACCAAAGGTAAATACGTGCTTCGGATTACGGGGGCTAAGTAAACAGTAGCCACAGCCGAACACAAACATAAGAATCGCAAAGATCGCCAATGCGAAAATACGTAATATTGCTATCATTTTGTTCCTCACAACCGCAGAGCCCACCCACCTATTCACTTTAAAATAAGCAAACAGATTCACTTGCGGTAAATACAACTATAAAAAAGCCGAAACCAAGGTTCCGACTTTTCTGTTTTCATTTTACTGATTCATGAATTGACTAACCTGAGTTAGTTTGAGTCACGAAATCGGGTAATGTTTGCGCCAAGTGCTGAAAGCTTATCTTCAATCTTATCGTAGCCACGATCGATGTGATAGATACGGTCGACGATGGTTTCGCCTTGTGCGATACAACCAGCAATAACAAGGCTCGCAGATGCACGAAGATCAGTAGCCATTACTTGGGCGCCGCTCAACTGTTCGGTTTCACCACAGATAGCTGTATTACCTTCAATCTCCGCTTTTGCACCCATTCGCAGAAGCTCAGGAATATGCATAAAACGGTTTTCGAAGATAGTTTCAGTGATCACACCACTGCCCTTCGCCATCATGTTAAGCAGAGTAAACTGAGCTTGCATGTCAGTTGGGAAGCCTGGGTGAGGTGCCGTTACGATTTTCACCGCTTTAAGCTCACGACCTGTCATATCAAGACTGATCCAGTCTTCACCCGTTTCAACCTTCGCACCCGCTTCTTCAAGCTTCGCTAGGGCAGCTTCAAGAAGATGCGCGTTCGTGTTACGACAAACGACTTTACCGCCAGAAACCGCTGCTGCAACAAGGAAAGTGCCCGTTTCAATGCGGTCTGCAACCACAGAGTGTTGACCACCACCAAGACGCTCAACGCCTTCGATAGTAATCGTATCTGAACCTGCACCAGAAATCTTCGCACCCAGTTTGTTAAGGAAGTCTGCCGTATCAACAATCTCAGGCTCACGCGCTGAGTTATCTAATACTGTTTTACCTTCTGCGAGTGTTGCAGCGCACATGATGGTAATCGTAGCGCCTACGCTTACTTTATCCATCACGATGTGCGCGCCTTTCAGACGGCCATCAACACTTGCTTTCACATAACCATCTTTCAATGTAATGGTTGCACCTAGTTGCTCAAGGCCATGGATATGCAGATCAACAGGGCGAGCACCAATTGCACAACCGCCAGGAAGTGACACTTGACCTTCACCAAAACGTGCAACTAGAGGCCCCAAAGCCCAGATAGAGGCACGCATTGTTTTTACTAAATCGTAAGGCGCACAAAATTCATTAATTTCGCTGCCATCAACGTGAACGCTACCATTACGTGATACTTTCGCGCCTAAACGCTTTAGCAGTTCCATCGTAGTATCGATGTCACGTAGGTGAGGAACGTTACTTACTTCTACTGGCTCTTCAGCAAGAATTGAAGCAAATAGGATTGGTAGCGCTGCGTTTTTTGCGCCAGAGATCGTCACTTCACCGCTTAGCGGCTTGTCTGATCCAATAACTCGAAACTTTTCCATCATAAACCTTAAAGTGACATCAGTTTCTTATCACGTTCCCACTCTTCCGGCGTGAATGCCTTGATAGAAAGAGCATGGATGTCATTGCGTTGAATGTATTCCATTAGTGGGCCGTAGATTAGTTGCTGCTTCTTAACTCGATTCATGCCATCAAAACATGGATCAACCGCAACAACTTCGTAATGACTGCCTTCACCTTTCACGATAATCTCTTGAAGGTTCAGTGACTCTGCTAATAATTCTTGTACTTTTGTGCTGTCCACAAATAGCTCCTGCCTAATTTTTTATGTGTTCTGCCATCATTGGCTGGATATTGCTCAATTGGAACAACGTTCGTAATTGTTCTGGCACGAAACTGAGCATTATATGACAGTTTTGATTTTTTGCATGCTCTAATAAGTGAATTAGCATCACCATTCCTGCTGAATCGACTCGATTTATATGGCTAAGGTCAATTTCAACGCTCGATTCCGTTGTTTGCCACTTTTCCAATATACGCCAGATTGCAGGAACGCTGTCTCGGTCGATATCTCCGAGAAGCTGATACTCTTTAGGGCTTAGCGCTTGCCATTGAGATTGGCTCATTATTTATTACTCTCAAAGCGAATAGGCTGTGCAGCTAGTTTCTCTAGCTCGCCAGCAACCGCTAAGATACCGTCTTGACGAATCTTAGTATTCCACTCTGATTGCTTGCTCGACAGTAAGCTAATCCCTTCCGCAACCATATCAAATGCTTCCCACTCGCCAGAATTTTTGTCTTTACGAAGTTTGAATTCAAGTTTGATGTTAGGTCTTGGCGTATCAATGATATCAACCTTGATACTGGTAATACGGCTATCCGCTTTGATTTTTGGTTCAGGGCCAAACTCGATAGTTTGATCTGTATATTGAGTTAACACTTGTGCGTATGAAGAGACTAGGTATTTACGAAATGCATCGATAAATACACGCACATCTTTTCTATCCGCGCCTTTCAAGTTTGGCCCCAGCAACTTAAGTGCTGCATATTGAGCATTCACATAAGGCATCAACTCTTCTTCCACGATCACCTTGAGTAATTCTGGATCTTTGTGGATATTGTCTTGCTCACTCTTCAAACGCTCAAATGCTACCTCACTAACTTGTGTCATCATTTGGTAAGGCTGCGTTTTATCAATAGTCGCATCAGCAAAAGCTTGAGTAGAAATCAACAAAGCCATTACAGCGACAAACCCTATTTTCAAGTGACTCATCATTTTTAACATCATCTTATTCCTCAGCTTTATTGTCATCAGATCCGCCAACGCTATACAGCACTTGGCCAATCAAGTCTTCTAGTACCAATGCAGATTTAGTGTCTTCAATCGAATCACCATCAACCAACATCTCTTCATCGTCAAAAATGAAGCCGGGAACTAAACTGATGTACTGCTCACCGATTAAGCCTGACGTTAAGATTTGAGCACTAGAGGTATCAGGAAAATGTGAGTACTTCGCATCAATAGACATTTCAACCACAGGCAGGTAGCTCTCGGTATCAAGTTCAATGCTTTTAACACGACCAACTACCACGCCACCAACCTTCACTGGAGAACGAACTTTTAGGCTACCAATGTTGTCAAAGGTCGCTTTTAGATTGTAAGTATGGTTTGAACCCAGCCCTTTTACGTCAGCGACTTGAAAGATCATGATTAAGATTGCGCAAATTCCGGCTATAACAAAGGTGCCGACCCATAATTCTAACTTTCGAGTTTGTTGCATGATTAATTCCCAAACATCAATGCGGTAAGAACAAAATCTAGCCCTAATACCGCTAGAGAAGAGTGTACTACTGTACGTGTGGTTGCTTGACTAATACCTTCAGAGGTCGGTACCGCGTCATAACCATTGAAAAGAGCGATCCAAGTTACGGTGATAGCAAAGACCATGCATTTGATCATACTGTTACCGATATCTCGACCTAGCTCAACAGAAGACTGCATCGCAGACCAAAAGCTGCCGTGATCAATGCCTTTCCAATCAACACCGACTAACTGGCCCCCCCAAATACCGACCGCCATAAAGATCATCGCCAATAGAGGCATAGAGATAAGCCCAGCCCACAAGCGTGGTGCGATAATGCGTTTTAGAGGGTCTACTGCCATCATTTCTAAGCTGGAGATCTGCTCCGTTGCTTTCATCAAACCAATTTCAGCCGTCAGCGCTGAACCAGCACGACCTGCAAATAGCAATGCTGTGACCACAGGACCAAGTTCACGTAATAGTGAAAGCGCAACCATTTGGCCAAGGTTGCCCTCAGCGCCGTAGTCAATTAGCACAACATAACCTTGCAGGCTCAATACCATGCCAATGAACAAACCCGAAACTAAAATAATAGCCAATGACTGAACGCCAACGCTATAAAGTTGTTTAACTAATAAAGGGAAGTTTTTTAGTCGCGGGATGCCAAACAAAGCCCCGAATAACATCAGGCTTGCTCGACCAAATGACTCACAGATCGCAAGTGTTCGCTTACCGACACCTGCAATAGTTTTACCAATCATATTAAAACAAATCCTTTTCAAGACTTTGCGCTGGGAACCTAAATGGCACAGGGCCATCCGCCTCACCTTGCAAAAATTGCTGCACTCTCGGATCGTCATTGTTGTACAACTCTTCCGGTGACCCTGCCGCAATGATTTTGCCATCTGCGAGTAAGTAAACCCAATCAGCGATACTCATCACCTCAGGAACATCGTGAGAAACGACGATAGACGTCAAGCCCAACGCTTGATTGAGGTTACGAATAAGCTCTACCAAGACACCCATTGTAATAGGGTCTTGCCCCACAAAGGGTTCATCGTACATGATCAATTCGGGATCGAGTGCAATAGCACGCGCCAATGCGGCACGCCTTGCCATTCCGCCAGACAACTCACTTGGCATGAGCTGAGCAGCTCCACGTAACCCTACCGCCTCAAGCTTAAGTAACACGATAGTGCGAATGAATTTTTCGTTAAGTTCAGTGTGCTCACGTAGTGGAAACGCCACATTATCAAACACATTGAGATCCGTAAAAAGTGCACCCGATTGGAAAAGCATGCTCATTTTTTTACGTGCTTGATAAAGCTTTCGACGAGATAAGGTCGGAATGTTGTCGCCATCAAACCAAACTTCACCACTATCTGGGGGCAACTGCCCACCAACCAAACGCAGCAAAGTTGTTTTACCGATCCCCGATGGCCCCATGATTGCAGTTATTTTGCCTTGAGGAACCTCTAAACTGATGTCGTCAAAAATAACGCGATCACCGCGTGAGAAGCTAAGGTTCTTAACTTTTACAAGTTCAGTATTCGACATACTCTTGTAGTTTCCTTGCTTTAAAAAACGTCAATTATAGCTGCAATAATAATGAGTCTACTTTAGAATTAAAAGCACTGTTCAATTAATTTATATTAAACAGGAATGTATGCAGGAATCTGAAAGCATTAGAAAATTATCTATTCAGCTCTCTTTCTTGGTGACCAACTGGTAATTAATTTACCGAGTGACTTCCCTTTTACCTACCAACAGGTCAAAATTAGCGGTTAATTCTCCGTTTTTATTAATTTTTTAGGAATCATCATGCTTGAAGCGATTGCGTTTCTTATTATCGGTCTAGGTTTTTTGGTGTGGAGTGCAGACAAGCTGGTTTACGGCGCCGCAGCTCTGGCTCGCAACTTCGGTATCTCACCATTAGTTATCGGTATGACGATTCTTGCAATGGGCTCTTCAGCTCCTGAAATGATGGTTTCTGCAACGGCTGCGCTTGATGGCAAAACAGATACCGCGGTCGGTAATGTTCTAGGCTCAAACATCGCCAACATCGCGCTAATTTTAGGTATCACTGCGCTAATCAAGCCGCTATCAATCAGCTCTGCTGTGATTCGTCGTGAACTACCACTCATGATTGGTGTCACTTTACTAGCTGGCGCACTGCTTTGGGATAACCACTTAGGTTTCTACGAAGGCGTATTGTTATTTGTTCTGTTCGGTGCGTTTTTGTTTGCCATGCTGCAAATCAGCCGCAGTGAGAAAAAGAACGGCGATGCGTTTCTTGATGAACAAGAATCAGAGATTCCTGAGGGCGTAAGTAACCCGAAAGCTACAATGTGGGTTGTAATTGGTCTAATCATTCTTCCTTTAGCTGCTGATATGCTGGTTGATAATGCCGTGATCATCGCTAAGTTCTTCGGTATGAGCGACCTTGTTATCGGTTTAACCATTATTGCTGTTGGTACTAGCTTACCTGAGCTTGCTGCATCACTTGCTGGTGTAATGAAAGGCGAAGACGATATGGCGGTGGGTAACATCATTGGCTCAAACGTATTCAACATTCTGGCTGTTATGGGGATTCCTGGCATCCTAAACCCTTCTATCTTAAGCGAATTTGCGATGGGGCGTGACTTCTGGGTCATGCTAGGTGTATCTCTGCTACTTGTTGTGATGGCGCTAGGTAAATCACGTAGTGTGAATCGTATTGAAGGTGGCGTGTTAATCGTGACGTTTGTGGCTTACCAAAGCTACCTACTAATGAACATGTCGGCTTAATTGTTGACTTAACTTTCCGTACTTGGAGTATTTGATGTCTCAGCCATTTGATTATCGCAGTGTTGCCAAACAAGTTTTGGAAACTGAAGTTGCAGGTCTCACTCAATTGGACCAATATTTTAATGATGATTTTTGCAAAGCTTGCGACCTAATCCTAAACAACAAGGGTAAAGTGGTTGTGATGGGCATGGGTAAATCAGGCCATATCGGCAACAAAATCGCAGCAACGCTAGCAAGTACTGGTACATCTGCTTTCTTTGTACACCCAGGTGAAGCAGCACATGGCGACTTAGGCATGATCGAACCGGGCGACATTGTGATTGCCATATCGAACTCAGGTGAGTCAGGTGAAATCCTTAGCCTGTTCCCTGTGTTGAAGCGTTTGAACATCAAGATCATCAGCATGACAGGTAAGCCTCTGTCGAATATGGCGACCTTGTCTGATATCCATTTACAAATTTCTGTGTCGGAAGAAGCTTGCCCGCTAGGTTTAGCACCAACAACCAGCACAACAGCTACCTTAGTGATGGGTGATGCATTAGCCGTCGCACTTTTACAAGCTCGAGGCTTCACAGCTCAAGACTTTGCCCTATCTCATCCAGGTGGCGCTTTAGGTCGTCAGCTACTATTGAAACTGGACGACATCATGCACACGGGCGACGCACTCCCTATTGTCGCTCCGGATGCATTAGTAAGAGATGCTTTACTAGAGATATCTCAGAAAGGCTTGGGCATGACAGCCATCGTAGACCAAGGTGGCCAAATGGCCGGTATTTTTACCGATGGTGATT
The DNA here is from genome assembly GCF_054968605.1 of Pseudoalteromonas sp. G5_S1_14_S5. Taxonomy (NCBI): domain Bacteria; kingdom Pseudomonadati; phylum Pseudomonadota; class Gammaproteobacteria; order Alteromonadales; family Pseudoalteromonadaceae; genus Pseudoalteromonas; species Pseudoalteromonas sp. G5_S1_14_S5. The sequence continues at coordinate 49,234 of NZ_JBQKUM010000007.1, forward strand.
TGCGCCGCATCTTGGATAAACGCGTTGATATCCATAGTACTCAAATTGGCGATGTGATGACGCTAAATCCTACCGTTGCCGATCCAAACATGCTTGCTGTTGAAGGTTTAAACTTAATGCAAGCCAAAAGCATCAATGGCTTGATGCTATGCCAAGATGACAAACTAGTTGGTGCTCTGAATATGCATGATTTATTGAAAGCTGGAGTAATGTAATGACACAGAAAGTCGAAACTCTATACGGCACTGTTGACTCAGATGTTTTTGCAATCGCAAAAGACATCAAACTCCTAATTTGCGATGTAGATGGCGTGTTCTCTGATGGCCGCATCTACATGGGCAACAATGGTGAAGAGCTAAAAACCTTTCACACTCGTGACGGTTACGGCATCAAATCACTGATGAACGCGGGCATTGAAATCGCAATCATCACAGGTCGCAAGTCTCAGATTGTTGAGAATCGAATGACGGCTCTCGGTATCAAACTTATTTATCAAGGCCAAGACGATAAAGTTAAGGCTTACCAAGATATTTGCGATAAGCTTTCAGTTGCCCCTGAAAATACAGGTTATATCGGCGACGATCTCATCGACTGGCCGGTAATGGAAAAAGTTGGCTTAAAGGTTTGTGTGGCAGATGGTCACCCGCTACTCGCACAGCGAGCAAACTACGTGACAACCATCAACGGTGGTCATGGTGCAGTTCGTGAAGTCTGCGACCTGATTTTACAAGCAAGAAATGAACTCGACGTGCACAAAGGTTTAAGCATATGAGTTTTAATCGTATTATCTATTTAATACTAATATTTATTGCCTCTTGGTCGACCTACTACTTGTTCGAAAAAGAGCAAACATCGGCGATACAAGTGGCTCCAAATTTGGAGCTACCTGCTTTTAGCGGCAACAGCCTAAACAACATCAGTTACGATGAGTCAGGTATTCGCAGCTACCAAGTTGAGTCGACATATTTAGAACACTTCTCAGTAGTTGGCGACACGCACTTTCAAAACCCTGTTCTTTCGGTCTTCCGAGAAGGACACACAATTGAATGGCAAGTCACCGCTGATCTCGCGATTATGGATGAAAATCAAGTTGTCACTTTTTATGACAACGTTGTGGCAAAGAATCTACTGCCAGGGGCAAGCTTCGATACAATGACCACAGACAAAATGGTTATTGAGCTGAAAAGCCGAGATTTTTATTCAGATACTCCGGTCCATATGATCGGTACATTTTTTGAAAATGAGGGTCAAGCAATAAAAGGTAACTTCGGTACCAACAATGCGACTCTCTTTAATTCTGTTCAAGGTAGATATGAAACTCTTACACCTTAGTTTATTCGCTTTGACTCTTGCGGCACCAAATGTCTACGCCCTATCTTCTGATAGCGAGCAACCTGTCTACATTGACTCAGACAGCCAGCAATTGGATATGAAAAGTAACCAAGTAACCTTCATTGGTGATGTAAACCTTAAACAAGGCAGCATCAATATCAATGCAGATAAGGTTATTGTTACCCGCAACGCCGTAAACGGTGAAATTGAAGACATTCAAGGCTTCGGTAAACCGGCGACCTTCTCTCAGCTGAATGATGACGGAAAGACGCTCTACGGTGAAGCGGACGACCTGCATTACCAGCTTGTTGCCGACAAACTGATCATGACCAAGAATGCAATGCTATCTCAAGATAGCAGTGTCATCCGTGGCTCTAAGATCACTTACCAGATTAGCTCTCAGAAGCTAGTCGCTGACAGTGGTGAGAACAAGCGAGTATCAACGGTTTTACAACCAACGGAAGTGAATAAGTAGCCATGGCCGTCCTTAAAGCGCAAAACCTAGCGAAAACATACAGCAAACGTAAAGTAGTGACTGACGTAAGCCTACAGGTTGAGTCAGGCCAGATCGTCGGTTTACTTGGTCCTAATGGTGCCGGTAAAACGACATCCTTCTACATGATTGTAGGCTTAGTTGCTCGTGACGAAGGTACCATCAGCATTGACGACCGAGATATCAGTATCTTGCCAATGCATAGCCGTTCGCGTCTTGGTATCGGTTACCTGCCTCAGGAAGCATCAATCTTCCGTAAGCTGTCTGTAGAGAACAATATCATGGCGGTTTTACAGACCCGTAATGAGATGACTAATGAACAGCGTCAGGACAAACTAGAAGACCTTCTAGAAGAGTTCCACATCCAACATATCCGTCACAGTAATGGTATGGCACTTTCGGGTGGTGAACGTCGTCGTGTTGAAATCGCTCGCGCTCTAGCAGCAAACCCTCAGTTTATCTTGCTAGATGAACCGTTTGCTGGTGTTGACCCGATCTCTGTTATCGATATCAAGAAAATCATCGAACACCTGCGCGATCGCGGTTTGGGTGTTTTGATTACCGACCACAACGTTCGTGAAACATTAGACGTGTGTGAAAAGGCCTACATCGTGAGCCAAGGACACCTGATCGCAGAGGGTACTCCTGAAGATGTTCTCAATAACGAACAAGTTAAACAAGTTTATCTAGGCGAACAATTCCGTCTATGATTATATAGAGAGTATCGAGAGTTCTAAGAATAATAACTAGGTAAGTAACACTGAATGAAACCCTCATTACAACTTAAGCTAGGCCAACAGTTAGCAATGACGCCTCAATTGCAGCAAGCGATTCGTTTGCTGCAATTGTCTACTTTAGATTTGCAACAAGAGATCCAAGAAGCACTTGAATCTAACCCATTACTCGATGTCGAAGAAGGCAATGAAGAAACGCCATCATCGGAAGAAAAGCCTAGCAGTGACGAGAAAGAAACAGTTGAAGCCGCAGAGCAAGACTTACCTGACAGCTCAGACTTAATCGAAAAATCAGAGATTGGAAACGAGCTCGAGATCGACACAACTTGGGAAGATGTCTACAGCGCAAATACAGGTAACACTGGTATTGCTATCGATGACGACATGCCTGTATATCAAGGTGAAACCACCGAAAGCTTGCACGATTACCTACTTTGGCAACTCGACCTCACCCCCTTCACAGAAACAGACCGAAGCATTGCATTCGCGCTAATCGATGCCATTGATGACTATGGCTATCTCACCGTATCTTGTGAAGATATCCTTGAAAACTTCGACAGTGAAGACATAGAGCTTGATGAAATCGAAGCAGTACGCAAAAGAATCCAACAGTTTGATCCATTGGGTGTTGGCTCGCTAAATCTTCAAGATTGCTTACTGCTACAACTGGCGACTTTCCCACAAGACACACCTTGGCTTGAAGAAGCTCAGTTAGTACTTACTAGCCATATTGACCAACTCGGTAATCGTGATTACAAACTCGTGATCAAGGAAACCAAGTTGAAAGAAGCAGAGCTACGTGAGGTTCTACAGCTCATTCAACAACTGGACCCACGACCTGGCAGTAAGATTACGCCAGACGAAACCGAATATGTGGTTCCTGATGTGTCGGTATTTAAAGATCTAGGTAAATGGTTAGTGACCATTAACCCGGATAGTGTGCCAAAGCTGAAAGTCAATCAGCAATACGCTGACTTAGGCAGTAAAGGCAACAGCGCTGATAACCAATACATTCGCTCAAACTTGCAAGAAGCGAAGTGGTTAATCAAAAGCTTGGAAAGCCGAAATGAGACGCTACTCAAAGTTGCGCGATGCATTGTTGAACATCAGCGCGATTTCTTCGAACATGGCGAAGAAGCGATGAAGCCAATGGTACTCAACGATGTTGCTTTAGCCGTTGATATGCACGAATCCACGATCTCTCGTGTGACAACTCAAAAGTTCATGCATACGCCTCGTGGCATCTTCGAACTGAAATACTTTTTCTCGAGCCATGTCAGTACTGACAATGGCGGTGAATGTTCATCGACAGCAATTCGAGCACTCATTAAGAAGCTTGTTGCGGCAGAAAATACCGCTAAGCCTCTCAGTGATAGCAAGATAGCTGCTTTACTGGCTGACCAAGGAATTCAGGTAGCTAGACGTACGATAGCGAAATACCGTGAGTCTCTGGGCATTGCCCCATCGAGTCAGCGTAAACGCCTACTATAAGCTCATTGAGTTACTCTTAACTCAATCGCTATTATCGGGCACCAACTGAAAAGGAAAGTCTATGCAAATCAATATTCAAGGCCATCACGTTGATCTTACCGATTCAATGCAAGACTATGTTCACACCAAATTCGACAAGCTTGAACGCTTCTTTGATCATATCAATAGTGTTCAGGTTGTTTTAAAAGTTGAGAAAATCAATCAAATTGCAGAAGCGACCCTTCACGTAAACCAAGGCGAGATTCATGCAACAGCAACAGATGGAAGCATGTATGCTGCGATTGATGCGTTGGTTGATAAACTCGTTCGCCAACTCAACAAGCACAAAGAAAAGCTAAGTAGTCACTAACATGCAATTAAGCGAAGTACTTTCATTGGACTGCACCAAAAGTGCAGTCCAATGCACAAGCAAAAAAAGAGCTCTTGAGCTCATCAGTCAAATCGCAGCAGAGAGCTGTGGTCAAGATTCAACAGAGCTATTCGAATGCATGTTGAGCCGCGAGAAGATGGGCAGTACCGGTATTGGTAATGGTATCGCCATACCCCATGCTCGTATGAATGTCAGTGATAAAGCGATTGCTGTATTACTGCAATGCCAAGATCCGATCGAATTTGATGCGATTGATAACCGTCCTGTCGACCTACTATTTGCTCTGCTGGTTCCTAGCGAACAGTGTAAAGAGCATCTGAAAACCCTTTCTTGTATGGCAGAACGACTAAACGACAAGCAGACGCTTAAACAGTTACGTAATGCTCAGAGCGATCAAGAGCTTTACGACATCATGATTCAAGTGCCAACTTGCGAGCAATAACATGCGATTAATCGTGGTTAGTGGCCAATCAGGGGCCGGTAAAAGTGTAGCTTTACGAGTCCTAGAAGACTTGGGCTACTACTGTGTCGATAATCTACCGGTAAACCTGCTCAACAACTTTGTCGAATCAGTACGCGAAAGCAACCAAAACGTTGCGGTAAGTATTGATATACGTAACCTACCGAAAGAGCCTCAGTTAGTCACCGACACGCTTGAGCAACTCGAGTCAGCTACCAACATCGATGTTGATGTATTGTTCCTCGATGCCTGTAAGCAGACGCTCCTCAAGCGCTACAGTGAAACCCGCAGAATCCACCCTTTATCAATTGGCCAAGAGAAGCTTTCTCTGGAGCAGGCTATTGATTTAGAAAAGACACTTCTCAGCCCTCTAGCAGGACAAGCGAGCATTGTGATTGATAGCAGTGACTGCAACCTCTACGAGTTGAGTGAAAAAGTGCGCTTTAGAATTGAAGGCAAAGAGAAGCAAGAGCTGATCATCGTCTTTCAGTCTTTTGGCTTTAAATTTGGTCTGCCAAGCGATGCCGACTACGTGTTTGACGTTCGCTTCTTGCCAAACCCTCACTGGGAACCTGACCTACGACCAATGACAGGCCTTGATGCCCCGATTCACTCCTTCCTAGAGCAACATCAAGAAGTGATTGAACTCAAACAACAGATTCAAGGCTTTGTTGAACATTGGCTGCCAATGTTAGAGAAAAACAATCGCAGTTACCTAACGGTTGCCATTGGCTGTACTGGTGGTAAGCACCGCTCGGTGTATCTAACGCAGAAAATTGGCGAATACTTCGAACAACTTGGGCATCAAGTTCAAATCAGACATGCCTCTTTAGAGAAGCACCAACAGGGCTAACCATGGAATTAACTCGAACTGTACTGATCCAAAACCGCTTGGGTCTTCACGCTAGAGCGGCCGTAAAGTTGGTTGAGCTTGCACAAAGCTTTGATGCCACTATCACAATTCATAGTGAAGAAGATAAAAGTGCTACCGCAGACAGCGTGATGGGACTATTGATGCTGGAATCCGCACAGGGACAACACATCACGATTCAAGCTTCGGGGACTGATTCACAACAAGCACTTGATGCCGTTTGCCACCTTATCGAAGATAAATTTGATGAAGGTGAGTAGCTAAGACGCTTTACTCATAACGACGTAAAATCAAACGGTGAACCAACCTATATTAAATCTTAGTTCTACCTAAGTTTATGATTTAAATAAGCCCAAGAATTAAGTTACTATTCCAAACATTGTAAGAATAATGAGATAGGAGGAAAATATGGCAGAGCAATTAGAATTCGACCAAGCTCACCAAACCCTCCAAGAAGTCAGCGAAGCCCTAGAAAACGGCCGATTTGTACACGTACGCCGACAACTTCAGGACATGGAGCCTGAGGATATTGCACACCTTTTAGAAGCCTCCCCTCGCAAAAGTCGTGACGTACTCTGGCAACTCACCGATCCAGAAGACTACGGTGAAATTCTTGATGAACTAAACGAAGACGTCAAAGATGCTCTTGTATCAAAAATGGCACCAGAGACCTTGGCCGAAGCGACCGAGGGCATGGAGACTGATGACGTCGCGTACGTACTTCGAAGCCTACCTGACGATGTTTCTCGCGAAGTCCTTTCTCAAATGGACTCCGCCGATCGTGCACTAGTTGAAACCGCCCTATCGTACCCAGAAGACTCTGCTGGTGCGATCATGAATACCGACGTAATCACGATTCGTGGTGATGTCGATGTTGATGTTGTACTGCGTTATTTGCGTATGCGTGGCGAACTGCCTGATGCAACCGATGCTCTGTATGTCATTGATGAAGAAGAGCGCCTTATTGGTAATTTGTCACTGACGACACTGATTACGACTCAGCCTGATATCGCAGTTTCAGAAGTGATGGACGATGCAGATGAAGCCATCTCTGTCGAGACCAGCGCTTCAGATATCGCGAGCTTATTTGAACGTCGTAACTGGGTTTCAGCACCGGTTGTCGACAGCAACCAACATCTCGTTGGTCGTATCACCATCGATGACGTGGTTGATGTTATCCGTGAAGATGCCGAACACTCAATGATGAGTATGGCGGGTATGGATGATGACGAAGATACCTTCGCACCGGTCGTAAAATCGGCTCGTCGTCGTAGCGTATGGCTTGGTGCTAACGTTCTAGCAGCGCTTGCTGCCGCATCTGTTTCCAACATGTTTGAAGCAACGCTCGACCAAATGGCTGCGATTGCGGTTCTGATGACGATTGTACCGTCGATGGGTGGTGTTGCTGGTAACCAAACCGTTGCTCTAGTAATTCGTGGTTTAGCACTTGGTCATATCGGTGACAGTAACAAACGCGAACTACTATTCAAAGAAGCGGCTATCGGCTTCCTCAACGGCGTTCTATGGGCCGTTATCATTGGTGGTATTGTGGTAGCTTGGAAAGGCAACTGGATACTGGGGAGCATCATCTCAGCCGCAATGATGACCAACTTGATAGTGGCTGGTATCGCCGGTGTAACCATTCCTGTGATGCTGAAGAAGATGAATATCGACCCAGCATTAGCCGGTGGTATGGCACTGACCACAGTAACCGATGTTATTGGCCTATCAGTGTTCTTAGGCTTAGCGACCATACTTATCTAAGTTGTCATCATAAACCGCTTTAACAGCGAAACACTGCATAAAAAAGGGAGTCATCGGCTCCCTTTTTTATTTCTTCATGTTGGCGTTAAGTGAATTACTCGCCTGCCACTTTCATAGACTCAAGCAGGATAGAACCCGTTTGAATTTGAGAGCGTGTTTCAACGTCGTTACCGACGGCAACGATCTGATTGAACATGTCTTTTAGATTACCCGCGATCGTCACTTCCGATACTGGGTATTGGATTTCTCCATTCTCAACCCAGAAACCTGCCGCACCACGAGAATAATCGCCCGTTACGGTATTCACGCCTTGGCCCATCACTTCAGTTACGAGGAAACCTGTACCCAACTCTTTAAGCATCTGCCTAAAGTTTTGGCCTGTCGATTTAACGAACCAGTTATGAATACCACCAGCATGACCCGTCGGAGTCATATCCATTTTACGTGCTGCGTAACTCGTTAGTAGGTAGGTTGCAAGCACACCATCAGTGATGATTTCTCGATCTTGGGTAAGTACACCTTCACTATCAAATGGACTAGATGCCAAACCGCGTAAAATATGAGGACGCTCAGAGATGTTGAACCAATCCGGCAAGATTTTCTGACCTAGATGATCCAATAGGAAAGACGCTTTGCGGTATAGGTTACCACCACTGATCGCCATCACTAGGTGACCAATAAGGCCAGTCGCTACATCATTGGCGAACATTATCGGGTATTGACCTGTTGCTAGCTTTTTCGCATCTAAACGGCTAATCGTCTTTTCTGCTGCTTCTTGACCTACTCGTTCAGGCGTCCATAACTCATCGCGGTGACGTGCAACGGTATAGCTATAGTCACGTTCCATTTCACCATTAGCCCCCTCACCAATCACGCAACAGCTCGTGCTATGGCGGCTTGATGCATAACTGGCTAGCAGGCCATGGCTGTTACCATAGACCTTAACACCGTAATGACTGTCGTAGCTTGCACCATCACTTTGTTTGATTTTATCGCTGTAAGATAGCGCTTGTTTCTCAGCTGCAATTGCAATCTCAGCCGCGTAGTCTGGGTTTGGTTCATCAGGGTGGAAAAGATCCAAGTCTGGAATCTCTTTCACCATGTATGCTTTTGCTGCAGGACCAGCGAACGGATCCTCTGAAGTGTACTGAGCGATATCAAGTGCCGCTGCGACTGTTTGAGCAATCGCTTTTTCACTCAGATCAGATGTAGACGCACTGCCTTTTTTCTGGCCGCGATAAACAGTAATGCCTAGCGCACCATCACTATTAAATTCAACGTTTTCCACTTCACACATGCGTGTTGAAACACTCAAACCCGTTGACTTAGTAATAGCGACCTCAGCGGCGTCGGCACTCACAGAGGCCATGTCCAACGCTTTTGCAACTGCGGCTTCTAGATCAACTCTTTGCTGGGCGACTTGCTGTTTTACATCCATATCTATTCTAATTTTGTAGGTCAATATTACGTAGGATAACAAGAATTTCGCTTTCTCCCCAAGATTCTTGCTAAAATAGGCAATATATTCGTTTGAGATAGTGACATAGGCAGAAAAGATGGCTCGCAAAAACCAAAAAGCTCCATGGGAACCAGAAGAAGAAATCATCTGGGTAAGTAAAACCGAAATGAAAACGGACATGGAAGCCCTACAGAAACTAGGGGAAGAACTTGTTACCCTAAAGCCATCAGTATTAGAGAAATTCCCTCTGTCTGAAGATTTGGCACTCGCGATTAAAGACGCACAACGCTTTAAGAACGAAGCAAAACGTCGCCAGCTTCAATACATTGGTAAGATCATGCGTAACATCGACCCAGAGCCGATTCAAGCGGCTTTGGACAAGGTACGTAACAAGCACTCACAAGCAACCGCAGAGCTGCACAAGCTTGAGCAACTGCGTGACCGTATCGTTGAAGAGGGTGATGCTGCTATTTCAGAAGTCATGGAGATGTACCCTGAAGCAGACCGTCAACGTCTTCGTCAACTCGCTCGCCAAGCTAACAAAGAGAAGAAAGCAAACAAGCCAGCAAAGGCTTTCCGTGAAATCTTCCAAATTCTGAAAGAGCTAAAACAAGAAGACTAATCCGTCATCGCTTTATCAGCTACCAAAAAAAGGCCTAGCACACGCGAGGTCTTTTTTGATTCTATTGGTAATTGAGTGCTACTCGCCAGCTCTTACAAATGAGCTCAACTCTGGCTGCGGGTAGTCAACCGTTAGCATTTCTATCGAATCCTCGACTAGTATCTTACCCAACGCAACGAACAAAAACTTGTTCGCAATACTGCGCGCATCACCTAAATGGTGCGTCACCATCAAAACAGTAATATTGCGTTCTGCTGCTAACCGCTTCACTAAGCACAGCATCTCTTCTCGTAGTAACGGATCCAGCGCAGAGAAAGGTTCATCAAGTAACCAAATATCGTGAGGTTGAACGAAACAACGTGCTAATGCGACACGCTGACGCTGACCACCAGATAACTGTTCAGGCAACCTATCCAAATACTCAGCGACGCCAACTTGGGCAGCCGCTTGCTCCACCGCTTGCTTTTGGGTTGCAGTAAGCTTTAAGCCTGGGTGTAATCCTAAGCCAATGTTTTCACGCACCGTGAGGTGAGCAAACAGATTATGCTCTTGAAACAGCATTGCCAATGGGCGCTGATGCGCTTCTTTACCAATCAGCGATTGCCCGGCGACAGAGATCTCTCCAGATGTCGGCTCAATAAAGCCCGCTACTAAAGCAAGCAGGGTTGATTTACCCGCGCCGCTTGGTCCCATTAGAGCAACAATATCGCCCTGCTCTGCTTGGAAATCAAAACTAAACAACTCTTGGTGATAGTGGTAATCCACATCTTTCATCACTAACATCATAGGTCCCTTAACTCTTTAGCTTTGAGCTTCGAGTAAACAAAAATTCAATCAGGCTAAAGCTGCCTACACTCAACAACAATAGACTCACTGACACCACTGCCGCAGCTTCCATTTGATAGCTACCTAACAATTGGAATAGATACAAAGGCAAGGTTCTAAAATCTTGACTACCAAACAAGGCAATCGCGCTCAGATCGCCCATCGCCAGCATAAAGCTGATAGAGAAAGCCTGCGCCATCGGTTTACGCAATGCACGCCACTCCACTAACCTAAAGCGAGTAAAGCCGGTCATACCCAAACTGGCACACACATATTGATATTGCTGAGACAGATGCAACATAGGTTGGGCAAGTGTCTTAATCACATAAGGCAGTGCCATTAGGCTATTTACGGCAATCACAATAAAGAAAGCCAAGCTGAACACATCGGTAAATGAACGTAACAATAAGAAGATACCTGTACTGATCACTAACCCCGGCGTCACCAAGATAATAGTGCCGATCAGCTCGATTTTATCGGCCCTGATCGTCTTGTTTTGCAAGCGCCATGCTCGACTGGTGAGCAATATCGCGATACCTATGCCGACTGCAATAACACTCGCCAATAAAGCGACTTTTACCGAAGTCATCAACGCCGCCCAAAACGGCTCACTGACCAGTACTGTCAAAGTTTGAGCGTTAATACCACTGACAAGTACCATCAACAGTGGCGGTAATACGAGTATTGAGACCATGATGATCCAAAAGCTATCCCAAACTTTTGACCACCAGCTGTCCTTAACCAAATACTTCTCTTCCGACAGCTGACTCGCGGTCACTGAGATAGGCTTAGATAAGCGCTGAATACTCACAGCTAACACTCCGCATAACAGCATTTGCCATATCGCCAGCAAAGCCCCCGCTTGCAGATCAAAGTCGAATTTAATCGCCTGATAAATAGCGAGCTCGATAGTGGTTGATTTAGGGCCACCGCCTAGCGCCATCACAGTTGCAAAGCTGGTAAAGCACAGCATGAAGACTAAGCCACATACATGGGGTAACTGTTGTCTTAAGCGAGGCCATTCAACCCATTTGAATTTATTCCAATGACTCATGCCTAAATGCGCACACAACTTGTGCTGCTCAGCAGGCACGGTATCTAACGCTTGCAGAAGTAAGCGACAGGCATAAGGCAGATTAAAGAAGACGTGAGCCAACAAAATACCATTCAGGCCATAAATCGAGAATGGCATTTCTAAGTCGAAATTTGCTAAGAATTTAGCTAACCAACCACTGTTACCATAGATCGCCAACAAGCCAAATACACCGACTAACACAGGCAGAACAAGAGTCGACGCGAACAATCTTAATAATAGTGCTCGTCCAAAAAACTGCCTGCGACACAGAGCGTGTGCAATAGGTATAGCAAAGCCAACACTCAGCACAGTTGAGAGTGTCGCTTGATAAAAACTGAACTTCGTTACATGCCAATAGTAGGGATCGGACCATACTTGGCTGATATCAAGAGAAGGGGCATTGCTAAGCAATGCCCCTACTGCTGAAACCACGAAGGCGGTAATGAGCATCGCGACCCAAATACCGACCTTAGGCGCTTTCTTTATCATAAATTGATTATTACCGTAAAAAATCCATTCCAAACCTAAAGAATGGCTTTAAATACAGGTCGTTCATTCTTCTAAAGGTAAATTAAAAAGTAAGCGCACTCTGCCATTCACGAATCCAAGGCTTACGCTTTTTGGCGATCTCTTCAGAGCTAAAGCTAAGCGCTTGCTGAGGCACCGTCAGTTGTTCGAAACCTTTCGGTAGCTCAACATCTGTCACTGGGTACATCCAGTTGCCTGTTGGCATCGCCAATTGGAATTCATCACTTAGGATAAACGCCATAAACTCATCAGCAAGCTTTTCATTCTTACTACCTTTAACCTTTGCAGCGACTTCCACTTGAGTGTAATGCCCCTCTTCAAAGTTCGCAGCAGCGTACTTAGAATCGTTCTCCGCAATGATGTGGTAGGCCGGAGAAGTGGTGTAAGACAATACTAAATCAGATTCACCCTCTAGGAACATAGAGTAAGCTTCAGACCAGCCTTTAGTTACCGTCACCGTTTTCTGAGCTAGCTTCTTCCACGCCGCTGTCGCTTCATCACCGTATACCGATTTCATCCAAAGCATCATGCCTTGGCCAGGTGTTGATGTACGTGGATCTTGGTAGATAACCTTCAGATCATCACGTTGCTCAACCAACTCTCTCAGACTTTTCGGTGGGTTTGCTAGCTTCTCTGTGTTATAGACAAAAGCGAAGTAGCCAAAGTCGTATGGGACAAATGTATTATCGTCCCAGCCATTTGGCAGTGTTACTGATGATGTATCAACATTGTGCTCAGCCAGTAAACCCGTCGCTTTCGCCTCAGCCATCAGATTGTTGTCTAAGCCCAGAACGATGTCAGCTTTGCTGTTGCCACCTTCGAGACGTAAACGGTTAAGAATAGAGACGCCATCTTCGAGCGCGACAAAATTCACGTCACAGCCACACTTCTCTTCAAATGCTTTCTCTACGGCAGGACGAGGCCCCCAATCCGCAGCAAAAGAGTCATAGGTGTATACGGTTAACGTATTGTCTGCAGCAAAGGCAGAAAAAGAGATAGCTGTAGTAACAGCAAGGGTAGTTAATGTGAATTTCACTGGACGCTCTCCATGGTCTGAGCGGCACAGGTTTGAGGGAGGATAACGATAGAGGCTGTTCCTAACTCAATTCCTACGCCAGCATTATCTGGTTCAGGTTTACGGGTCCCAAGCACCTGCTTGATCTCAGCCGCATTCACTATTTGAATGGTTTGCTCCCCGATGAGTGTCCGGAATTGTAATTCGATTTTTAACAATAAGCTATCAAGTTTGGATCAATTACGTTGATCGTAGCCCCAACGTGGCACTAAACCTTGATCGATACCAAGATGGTCGAGAATGCGCGCCACCATGAAATCGACCAGATCTTCTATTGACTTAGGTTGGTGATAAAAACCTGGAGCGGCTGGCATGATGGTCACGCCCATCGTCGATAGCTTGTGCATGTTCTCTAGATGTAGCGTTGAGAATGGCGTTTCACGAACCACCAATAATAACTGGCCTCGCTCTTTCATCACTACATCTGCTGCACGCTCAATCAGGTTGTCCGATAATCCATGGGCAATCGATGCCAAACTGCCCGCAGAACATGGGCACACCACCATCTGCTTCGGCGCTGCAGACCCTGATGCAACTGGAGAGAACCAGTCATCTTTGCCACACACCACCAACTTTTCAGGATCGCAGCCCAAGTGCTTAACCAAGGCTTGCTTTGCCGCATCCGGCCCGGCAGGTAACTTGAGCTCATGCTCTGTTGCCAACACCACTCGCGCTGCCGACGAAATCAGCAGGTAGACCTGATAGTCTGCTGCCAACAAGCATTCGAGCAAACGCAGTCCGTAAGGCGCACCAGATGCGCCAGTAAAAGCAAGAGTTATCGCTTTATCGTGTTTTGTCATGTTCTCAGTTACTTCAAATTATAAGGTCGTGGATTGGATTAACCTTTAAGGGCTAACGCATCCAACAATTTTTGGTGAATACCACCAAAGCCACCATTACTCATTACCAGAATTTGGTCGCTTGCTTGCGCCTCTGAGACAATTTTAGCAACAAATACATCCATATCATCACTAACATATGCAGGCTGATGACAAGCATCTGCGACATCCTGCACCAACCAATCAATGTTGTCCGGTTGGAATAAGTAGGTGGAATCCGCTTGTTTAAGCGAATCAGCCAAGGTTTCTTTATGCACGCCACGCTTCATGGTGGCGGAACGAGGCTCTAAAACGGCAATGATTTTTTTCGAGTCGACCTTATTACGTAAACCGCCGAGCGTAAGTTCAATCGCCGTTGGGTGATGCGCAAAATCATCATAAACAGACACACCAGCGACCTCGCCTTTAAACTCTAGACGACGTTTGGTATTGATGAATTTCGCTAACGATTCGCACGCTAAATCTGGCGTCACACCCACATGCCTTGCCGCAGCAATCGCCATAAGAGCATTGTTGACGTTATGCTCACCAACCAAGTCCCAATCTACAGTACCAACACACTCACCTTGGAAGTAAACTTCAAATTGAGAGCCATCTTTAACTAGCTTTTTGGCACCCCAATCGCCCTCTTCGCCACTCGATTCAGTCTCACTCCAGCAGCCACGTGATAAAACATCTTGAATAGCGGTATCTTGCTTGGGTGAGAAAATACGACCATTGCCTGGCACTGTTCGCACTAAATGGTGGAATTGACGCTTGATCGCTTCAAGATCGTCAAAGATATCTGCATGATCGAACTCAAGATTATTCATCACCAAGGTTCTTGGATGGTAATGAACGAACTTAGAGCGTTTGTCGAAAAAAGCACTGTCGTATTCGTCAGCTTCTACGACGAAGAACATGCTTTCACCCAAGCGAGCAGAGATACCAAAGTTACCCAATACCCCACCAACTAAAAAGCCCGGAGCATAACCGCAGTCTTCTAAAATCCAAGCCAGCATGCTGGATGTCGTAGTTTTACCGTGAGTACCGGACACCGCAAGAACCCAACGGTCGTGCAGCAAGAACTCTTGCAGCCATTGTGGACCAGAGCTGTATCTAAGGTTCTTATCCAAGACATACTCAACACATGGATTACCACGGCTCATCGCATTACCGATAACCACCAGGTCAGGTCTAGGCTCTAGTTGGCTTGGGTCGAAACCTTCAATAATTTCAATCTCTTGCGACTCCAACAACGTGCTCATTGGAGGATAAACATTCGTGTCACTACCGGTAACCTTGTGACCTAATTGACGAGCCAATACCGCAGCACCGCCCATGAAGGTGCCACAAATTCCTAAGATATGAATATGCATAAATTGCTTCCAAACGCTTGGCTAGTATAAAACAGTGCCTAATTAAAACGGCTTGTACTCATTATCATTAAATGAAGATTAAAAGCGAGCGGCAATGCAAAACAAATTGAGTCGACATAGTAAGTGAGATCTGTGTCGCTTAGTTCATTACCATTAAAAAGATCTAAGCCTTAGAATTTAGGTAAGCGTCTAGATGAATAAAGCCCACTTAAGAGGCAAATTCTACGGTGCTCAAATCCTCCTAATATTCAGAGAAGTTTAAGGAAATAACATGTCTGAGATGCGCACCCTTGGTGAGTTCATTGTTGAGAAACAGAGTGACTTCCCCCATGCAAGTGGTGATCTATCATCCCTTTTGTCATCAATTCGTCTTGCTGCAAAAATTGTTAACCGTGAAATCAACAAAGCAGGTCTTGTCGACATTACTGGCGCTGTTGGTACAGACAACGTTCAAGGTGAAGAGCAGCAGAAGCTAGACCTTTATGCGAACGAAAAATTTAAAGCGGCTCTAGAAGCTCGAGACCAAGTTTGTGGTGTAGCAAGTGAAGAAGAAGACGAAGCCGTTGCCTTCAATAAAGAGCTCAACAAAAACGCAAAATACGTCGTGCTGATGGATCCACTAGATGGTTCTTCAAATATCGATGTAAACGTATCAGTTGGTACGATTTTCTCTATCTACCGCCGTGTATCTCCAATCGGAACACCACCGACACAAGAAGACTTCCTACAACCAGGTCACAAGCAGGTAGCAGCAGGTTACGTGATTTACGGCTCTTCAACCATGCTGGTTTACACAACTGGTGCTGGCGTAAATGGTTTCACTTACGACCCATCTCTGGGTACTTTCTGTCTATCTCATGAAAACATGATGATTCCAGACGAAGGTAAGATCTACTCGATCAACGAAGGTAACTACATTCGCTTCCCAACCGGTGTGAAGAAATACATCAAGTACTGCCAAGAGAGCGAGCCAAGTGATAACCGCCCTTACACGTCACGTTACATTGGTTCTCTTGTATCAGATTTCCACCGCAACCTACTAAAAGGCGGCATCTACTTGTACCCAAGTACAGAGAGCTACCCGCAAGGTAAACTGCGTTTGCTTTATGAATGCAACCCTATTGCCTTCATTATGGAGCAAGCAGGCGGCATCGCTTCTGATGGTGTACAACGTATCATGGACATCAAACCAACTGAGCTACACCAACGTGTACCTTTCTTCGTTGGTTCAAAGAATATGGTACGTAAAGTAGAAGAGTTTCTTGAGCTGAATCCAGACTAACCCTCTCGTTTCTTTCTCAAGTTAATCTCATTAAAAAGCCAGCATCGAAATGCTGGCTTTTTTTGTTGTCTCGCTGGGTGATTAGCTAATTGGAATCCCTGTTCCGCTTACACCAATCACCCGAAAGTATTTCTTTATTAGCTGTTAGATCAAGCTGATACAAATATACCCACGCTAATCCAAATATAGTCTCGATTTGCTCGCGACGATACTCGACAGGCACATCTTCTAGCCGATCGAGCGACTCCAAAACTTCGTCGTTAATCATATAGACCTCCCCTGCGACACTTTTCTTTCCAAAAATCATCGCGGGATAAGCATCTAGGTCAAAAAGAGCGTATTCCGCAGGAGTATCAAACCTACCTAGTAATTGACAGCCATTTAAATAATGGTGATTAGATTGGCCTTGCCTCAAGCTTCCATAGACAAAAACTAGATGCTTCATAAATCCTCCACACGCCATTCACACGATCACGATAATTAATGCCTGGTGTATTACCTAGGTGGCTTAAAATAGTTTTATTCGAACTCAAATTGATAAAGGAGATCTACCGCACTGTCTAAACCAGAAACGGCTTCAACGTAGAGATCCTGCATCAATCGATAACGAACGGTAAACTCACCAAGCGAGTTGAAGATACCCACACCATATTTAACCTGTAAGCCTGGAAGAATGTAACCGCTTACCGTTACTTGTGAATCCTCACCAGAACCTGCGGTATCCAGTTGCAAATCTTGTACACCAAAGGCTTCACCTATCTTCCCGACTACCTTACCGCTCTTCGCTAAGCTCAAACCAATTAAAGTGGTTGTCATAGAGCCACTCGACTCACCATCGATATCTTGCCCACGCAAGATGTAGGAAAGTGCATTTGCTTGCGGCATCGCAGGCTCCGAATAAATCTCAATAACAGGCTCTGTCGCCGGGCCAGTCACTCGAATACCCGCTGTCACATCATCTTGCGTATTGTCAGGGTTACGGATCGCATTGATCGCGACATAAGGCTGATCTGGTGGTCCATTCATCAAGATCTTACCTTCTTCGATCAACAAGTCTTGACCGAAGGATTGGTAGGTACCATTAACGATGTTGACCTCACCAGTAACAAACGGACCTTGGTCTTTTTGAGCGACATTCAGTTTACCGACCAATTCACCTTCTAGGCCGAAGGCGGACAACTTAAAGTCATCGCCAATAGAGATATTAATATTCGTCACGACATCAAATGGAATAGTCGATTCGCCCTCCGGTTGCAGATCTTTATTCAAGATAACTTGATCAGAAGAAACGCCAACCGCAGAAGGCGGCAAGTCTTCAACCACAATACGTCCCCATGGCAGTGCAATATCACCAGTAATTGTTGCTAGCTCAGGAGTGACATCAATGGTCATATCAGGAACGACCTTGATCTTGACCATAGGTGGTACATCCACCATCAATTCATGCGCAAATACCCTAACGTTCGAATGCCATGCTTGAAGGTCTTGCCACTTTCCAGAACCTTCAATATCAAGGTGTCCATCTGGCGTTTCCACATTGGCATCCAGCTTTGCATTATAGCCATCAAAGTCGAGGTCAATACGGCCATCTTTCACATCAATTGGGGTTACGTCGCCTTTTACTTGAATACCGTCCACAGAAAATTGCCCGAAAACTTGAGGATGCATCAAAGAGCCTTTTACCTGCAAATCACTCGCAAGGTCCGCCTTCAACAAGCTGTATTCCCCTAAAATCGGCTGCAAGAAATCCAAATGGAAAGTGGTCAACTTAATCGCAGCATCGACCATTTGATCTTGTGCAAGAATATCAGGCAGCGACACAGTACCAGACAAATCACCGTTATCAGAAACATCCAGTTTGAAGTCTGCATCTAGCTTGTTGTCTTTCAGTTGCGCGTATAGAGCAACGCTCTCCCAACCGATTGTGATTGGTTCACCCACTTGTTGTACAGCCTGACCTTTTGGCATATCAAGGCTTACTGTGACTTCTGGCTGACCTTGTTCCGACCATTTTGCATGGGCTTTAACATTCACTAAACCTTGTAGCTCAGTCTCTTTAGGAACAAAGGCTTTAATCTGTTCGAAGTCGAACTGATTAATTGCAATCTTGGCCTCACCCGATTTCCCCGCACGGATGTCTTCCTCCAGACACACACTCGAACCAGCTTGCTTCCAACAGTGCGCTTGGACATCAGCAAACTGCTTGTCGACATCAGCCTTAATAGAGACAGGTTGCTCAAGCACCCAAGGGCCTTGTTGAGTCGTGATTTTCACTCGGTCCAACGAGCCATTCCAAATAAGGGAAGGCTTTTGAATCAACTCACCAGAAATCGCCAAACTTGTCGATACGATGTAGGATATGACATCTAACGTCACAATATGCTTTTTCTCACCGCCACTGACCATTAAATCGATGCTTTCTACGTTTTGTTTTCGATAGCTCAAGTTCTTGGCTTTTAACACCAGGTCGGCTTGCGCTTCAGGTAATGGCAATGGAACCACTGAACCATTAAGAGATAGTGACTCTAGTGTTGCTTCGCTATTCCAATCCACCTTATTAACGTTCAGTGTTAGATCGACCTTAGGCTCTTGAGTTGGGCCGCTAAGTTGGATGTTACCAATCACTTGTCCTTTCAAGTCTGGAACACTTGTAACGAGCTCAGGGAAGTAAATATCAACGCCCATATTCCACTGGTTATCCAGCTGTCCCTGTGCCTTAATCGAATTAACGCCATGAGCCAAGCTCAAACCACTGGTTTTCAGTTTCGGCTCACCACTTGCACTTCGATCTGACGCCGACAGCTGGCCTTCAATATCCAGTGGGTAATCACGCAAGATACCCTCGATATCAAGCTTGGGTAGCTCAATCGCCCAGCCACCAGCCTCAGTCAATTCACCCGAGGTCAC
This sequence comes from Pseudoalteromonas sp. G5_S1_14_S5, assembly GCF_054968605.1. Classification (NCBI taxonomy): domain Bacteria; kingdom Pseudomonadati; phylum Pseudomonadota; class Gammaproteobacteria; order Alteromonadales; family Pseudoalteromonadaceae; genus Pseudoalteromonas; species Pseudoalteromonas sp. G5_S1_14_S5. The sequence goes on from NZ_JBQKUM010000007.1 coordinate 68,719, forward strand.
TAAGCTACCGCTGATATTACCTTCCGCTTCAGGCCACTGTAGTCCAGGTTGAATGTCTTTTAGGGAGACATCTGCTTGCCAATTAACAAGCTTTGCCCAGTTAGCTTTTACCGTACCATGGAGCTCACCGCCCAAGGTGTTCAATTTCAGTCGCTCAAGCTCTATTTGTTCAGTGGTGCCTTTACCCTGTAAGTCGATGGCTAAGGCTGGAATCTCCTTACCGTCCGCCTCACCTTTAAGCTGAACATTAAAACCATCTAATGAGCCATCAGCCTTGAAGCGTTCAATTTCAGCTTGGTAATCGCTTTCACCATTTAGAGGCCATTGTGCTTGTCCATCTTCTAGCAGTAAATCAAATGGCAACGTCGGCTCTAAAGGTTGAAGTTCTCCAGAGAGCTTGGCTTCTATCAAGTCAGAAAACTGCGAGTCGAGCTGTAGCTTGGCCACACTACCTTGTGCTTTTAGTGATAACTTCTGACCAGCAAGGTCGGTTTCCTTTACCTTAGCGTCCAATGAAAGCTCTAATGGGTAGCCATCTTTCAGCTCTAGCTTAGTAGAAAGGTTCGCGCTCGCCTGTGGCATGTCGAGTTCAAGAGTGGATACATCGACGGTATTTTTCCCCGCTCTCGCTTCAAGCCCGAGGTGATTAACAACGATTGGCGCCTCTTGATCTAAAGTGAAATGATTGAGATCAAATCGTTCTAGTACAACCTGTAATGGAATCCAAACCTCAGGCAGCTCTATCGCGCTTTTAACGGCAGGTTCAGGCTCAACGGCTTCTGGTTTTGACTCTTCAGTTGATTCAGCAAGTTTAACTCTTAGATCATTCAACAAGGTTGGTGATACTGTCAGCCTTTCACCTTGCATAATCAAAGCCGTTGAGAACAAGCTCCATTCAATCTCATTGCCCAAGATGTTTAGCTTAATATCAGATAAAGCGATGCGATTGATGGTGATTGGAAGTGGCGTTTTTACCGACTTAAGAGGTGGCGTTGGCTCAGTCTCTTCCGTAGAGGCCGGAGGAAGCTCCGTAAAAGCAAAATCTAGCCCCTGAATTACAATGCGATCAACACACAACTTAGGATCGAGCAAACAACGAGGATTAATAGCCAATACCAGCTTTTCCACTTTAATATCGATATGGAGGCTATCATCTTTGAATTGAACATTATTTAGCGTAAAGCTCGGGAATAAAGCACCTTTTGAGCTCCCCACTTTAAGTTGTGGTAGAGCTTTTTCAGCCCCCCACAATACAGTGTTTAAGCCAGGGTTTGTAAACAATACAAAACCTAACAGGGCTATTAACAACAGCAAAATGGACGTCAATGAAATCGACGTCCATTTTATGCACTTGCCCATCACTTTGGTCATAATTCTGGTCCTAAACTAAAGTGCAATTGGAACTCATCACCTTTCTTCGCATCTAGACCCCACGCAAAGTCGAGACTGACAGGCCCAACAGGCGACGCCCAACGAACACCAACACCTGTGCCACGTTTCCACTCTGGTTTATCGTTGAACGCATCACCTATATCGTAAAAGGCTGCACCCCACCAGTTTCCAACTAAACGGTATTGATATTCAAACGAGCTGGTTGCGATGAACTTAGCACCCGTTAATGCATTACTTTCATCACGAGGGGAGATCGATTCGTAGCCATAACCACGGATACTGTTGTCACCACCGGCGAAGAATCTTAGTGAGGGAGACAGTTTCTCAAATTCATCAGCAAAGTTACCACCAAACTGCAGGCGGGTTAGACCGCGGTGATTGTCCCCGATACTTCTGATCCAAGCCGTTCGTCCTTGAAATCGTACCACCTTGGTTTCCGACAATAAGGTGTCATCACCCGCTTCAACCATGATGGTTTGCTTGTCACCCCACATCGGCATCGGACCACCACGCGTTCGGGTTCGTGAAAAAGAGATACCCGGCAACACGAATTGCGCTAAATCATCCTGTAAACCTTGCTCATAGTTTTCAATCAAGTATCGAATAAATACGGTGCGTTGCCAGCCGTTATCAAGACGCCAATATCTATCTAGTGCTAAGTTCGACTCCAAACTCTTGGTATCACGATTATATAGGTTCTTCATCCCGTACTTAACTTGGTAGTAATCGTTAAGCACATCATCTAAGGGAATTTTATAAGTCGCGGTAATCGTCTGCTCAGGTTTGGATATCGACAAACTACTGTTAAAGCTGTGGCCAAGTTCGTTAACCCAAGGTTTCTTCCATTTGAGCGTACCTTTAACACCAAGGTCAGTAGAAGCACCAATACCCGTTTCAATCTGGTTGCGAGCTTGAGGAGCAAGGCTAACCTTCATCGGGATTTCTCTGCCTTCACCTAACCGGCTTAAATCAGGCTCAACAAAAACCGAAGAGAACCAATCCGTATTGGACAAGTTCTGATTGTACTCAGCCACTTTAGTAATCGAATAGGGTTCCCCCCCTTCAAAAGTCTTGAGAGATTGAACCTTATCGCCCTCGATTTGGCTTCCAGTCACTGTGGTTTTGCCAAAGTGATAACGAATACCACTGTTGTAATGAAGAAGAACATAAGCACGATTCAATTCAGGCGCAACCTCTAGCTTGCTAACCTCGTATGTGCCATCGAAGTAACCTTTAGCCAGACCGAGATTACGCATCGAAGACTTCAAAGAGTCGTACTTACCATGATTCAAAATCATGCCTTTCGAGAGCTTACTCTTGGCAATTAAGGCTAAAAAGTCCGGATCATCTTTAGCTTCACCGCTCAATACGATGTCTGATGTATAAATACGAACAGGCTCTCCCTGTTCAACCGTCACAGTAATCTCAGTTTCATCTTCAGAGTGGGAAAAAATAATGATGGGTTGGTAATAACCTAACGCATTGAGAGCTTCTTTAATCATAGACTCCAAGCGAGACTGGAATCTTAGTGATACCGCATACTCTTCTTCAGGCACAGCACTCAGATAAGCATCTACGTTATCTTCAAGCGCTCTATCAAGCCCTTTAATTTCAAGGGAAACCTCAGCAAAAGCGAGCGTCGATGACAATAGAGAGCCAATCAGAACTGGTAAAGTTTTTCTTATCATGCTTAATTGGTAAAGAAGTTATCAATACGTTAATAATCAAAAAGAAATAATACCGCTAAAAAGGCATTGAGTCTGTAAGTAATCCTGCAATAACACGGTCTAATTTAAAGACTTATTTAATATGAACCAAGCGCTAATACGCCCACAGTTCACAAAAGCCAACGTGGTCAACGTATGCGAAAAGGAATATGACATGCTGAACAAACAACAACTGATTTCCGCAGCCTCCGCATTACCGGGAAATGCTGATCCAATTCAAATCACTGAGCGCCATTACGTTAATCAAACTGACTTGCTAGCAGCCCCTGTGGGCTCCCAACAAGAAGTGTTGTTAGGCATGGGATGTTTCTGGGGAGCTGAACGTCTGTTTTGGCAATTAGACGGTGTGGTGTCTACGTCAGTGGGCTACGCTGGCGGTTACACAGTGAACCCAACCTACGAACAAGTGTGTACCGGACAAACAGGACATACAGAAGTCGTTCGTGTCATTTTTGATAACGAGCAAACTTCTCTAGCACAAATACTAGAGACCTTCTGGGAGCGCCATGACCCGACTCAGGGCATGCGTCAAGGTAATGATTTAGGCACACAATACCGCTCTGCTATCTACATCTTCAGTGAAGAACAACAGACCATTGCTGAACAATCTCGACAAAATTATCAAAGAGCGATTACAGCCTCTTTAGGCAATGAGATTACGACAGAAGTTCTACCTGCTGGGGAATATTTTTTCGCGGAAACCTATCACCAACAGTACTTAGCTAAGAACCCTAATGGGTACTGTGGGTTAGGCGGAACCGGTGTTTGTTTCCCTCCGCAATAACGTATAGCGAGAGAGAAATTCAGAATAATCAAAACTAAAAAAGGGCTTTCGCTAGGAAGCCCCTTTTACGTTTAATCGTTCAAGATGAGAGCGATTTACAAAAATCAATTACACCGGAAGCGCTGCAATTGTGCCGTTGACTTCTTTAAAAATGGTGAGCTTCTGTTTATCTGAAACTTCAGGAAGCAGCACTTTACCATGGTCGAAACGAAACTCTCCGACGCCTTCGATGGTAAACTGGCCTTTGAATAGGACTTTAACGAAACGCGCCACCTGATGTGGGCGGTAAGTAGAAAATTTTCTTAACATATTACAACCTCAATTCCATTTGAGTACTACTGCCACGCACCTGAACTCTGGCAAGTTCGAAGTACATTTAATCACTAATTCCTTTAGTAAACAGCAAGATAATCTGTTGTTTATCTTGATATTGTTGCATTATACCTTTTGGTAACAAGCCTGCAACTTATTTTTACGTCGTACGATAAAAAAGTTACAGAGGCATTTTTCAGATTTCATATTATACTTCCAATGCAAACCAACAAGCGGAACAAAAATATAATGAAAAACAAAACTCTACTGGCTTTATTAGCCGCAGCCTCTCCACTCTTCGCCAATGCTCACAACTTATCTGTAGGTTCAACTCTTCCTACCGTTGATGTTAGCAACTATGGTGAGATCGTTCTAAAAGACGGAGCTACAGAATATCAAGCTTGGGCAACCAAGGATCTTCTGGGTAAAGTTCGTGTCGTTCAAGCTATCGCAGGCCGCAGCAGCTCTAAAGAGCTCAATGCACCACTGATGGCAGCTATCACAGCATCGAAGTTTTCAGAAGACAACTACCAAACTACGACCATTATCAATCAAGATGATGCCATTTGGGGCACAGGCTCTTTTGTAAAATCATCAGCTGAAAGCAGCAAAGAAGAATTTCCATGGTCTTCTATGGTTCTTGATGAAAGTGGCACCGTTGCTTCATCATGGGATCTAAAAGAAGAGAGCTCAGCGATTATCGTGCAAGACAAACAAGGTAAAATCTTGTTTGTGAAAGAAGGCGCACTTAACGAATCAGAGGTAACGCAAGTTATTGAATTGATTAAAGCGAGCCTTTAATCATATATTCGCGTCTTTTTCGAGACCTTACCAAAGGATATTGTTATATTGTAACATTATCCTTTTTTAATTCTGTGGTTAATCATCCTCATGTGGCACAACACACCCAACAATGTGAAACGAAAAACAAGCTTCTTGCTCGGGCTAATGCTCATGCTAAGCGTGTTAGCAGCGACACATATGGTAGATATTGACCCGGAGCACCACACTTCGCATCACTGTGAGCTGTTTTCCATAAATCAGTTCATTACTGCGCACTCGCTACCACAACTACCAGAGTTTCATTCAGAGTTTACTGCCGTTATAACAGAGTCAGTAGCCTCACTGCGGCGCCACTATTTCGCCTATCTAGCGCGCTCTCCTCCTGTAAAAATTACTTAATTACCACTACTTTTTAATTAACCTTTATTCAGGAAAAAAACATGAAACCTTCTATTTTAGCCGTTGTGATCGGCATGACTGTCTCTACTAATGTTCTAGCTAACGAAGAATTCCGCTCTCACAGTGCACATGTGCATGGTCAGGTTGAAGTAAACATTGCTCAAGACGGACAAGAACTGCTTGTTGAAGTAACAGCACCAGGTGCCGATGTGGTTGGCTTTGAACATGCTCCAGAAACCGCTGAGCAAAAGAAAGTGTTTGAGCAGGCTATCGCACAACTGAACAAGCCAGACGAGCTATTTAGCTTTGACAACGCGAACTGTACGCTGAAGTTTAAATCAGTGTCGAACACGTTAGAAGGCGATCATGATGAGCACGAAGGCCATGACCACGCTGAACACGGTCATGATGACCACGAAGGCCACGACCACGCTGAGCACGATCATCATGACCACAAAGACCATGACCACGCTGAACATGCTCATGACGACCATAAGGGCCACGACCACGCTGGGCACGATCATGACCACAAAGACCATGACCACGCTGAACACGATCATGACAACCACGAAGGTCACGATCACCACGACCATGAAGGCCATGACCACTCTGAGGGTGGCCACGGTGAGTTCACTGTTGAGTACCACTACCAATGTTCAGATGTAACTAAGCTAGACACTGTTAGTACTCAGTGGTTCTCGAAGTTCAGCAACACTGAAAAAATGACGGTGAACCTACTAACAGATACCGCTCAAGTCCAAGAAGTACTTAACGCAGAGCGTATTAGTTTTCGATTCTAATCACTCCTAGATCGGATTAAACATAAAATAAACAGCCAAGTAAGTGCCTACTTACTTGGCTGTTCAAGTCGGTGTGCTATGGGAATTGATGTCACAAACTGCTGTCCAGTAGATACACCGCTTTAATTATTGGAGCTAGCATGTCTTTTGACAGTTCATCACTTGTGGTCAAACTCGAAAATATCAGCTTTCGTTGGAAACCAGAATTACCCCCTACTCTAGAGATCCCATCTCTGCATATCCAAGCTCAAGAGCACCTATTCATAAAAGGACCAAGTGGCTGTGGCAAGTCAACACTGTTAGGGTTATTGACTGGCATAAACCAAGCAGAGCAAGGCGAAGTCTCTATTCTAGGTCAAGATTTGACTCAGCTAACACCTCGCCAAAGAGACACATTTAGAGCCGATCATATTGGTTATATTTTCCAACAATTTAACCTTCTTCCTTATTTATCAGTGATCGATAACGTCACGCTTCCTTGTCAATTTTCAAAAACACGTAAGCGACAAGTCACTGATAGTAAAGACAGTTTGCAAGAAAAAGCTCAAGAACTACTGATCCGATTGAAGCTCCCCCAAGCTTTAATGGATAAGCCAGTTACTGAACTTAGTATAGGCCAGCAACAGCGTGTTGCCGCAGCCCGTGCTCTAATGGGACAACCTAAAATCATCATTGCTGATGAACCTACCTCAGCACTCGATCATGACAACCGAGAAGCTTTTATCCAGCTATTGCTAGAGCAAGCCAATCAAGCAGGCTCAACCCTAATCTTTGTCAGTCACGACCCAACACTCGAAAAACTGTTCACTCGAACCATGGATCTAAAAACCGTTAACCAAGCTAAGGTTGTCGTATGAAAGTAATTACTCACTTAGCCCTAAAAAGCGTTCTCAATCGTAAGGCGACGGCTATCCTCACCATTCTGACTGTGGCAGTCTCGGTCATTCTATTGCTCGGCGTAGAACGTGTTAGAACCGAAGCCAAGAGCAGCTTTGCTAATACCATTTCAGGCACTGACCTTATCGTTGGTGGCCGCTCAGGTCAGGTAAACCTTCTACTCTACTCTGTATTTAGAATCGGTAATGCGACCAATAATATCGACTGGAAAAGCTATCAAGAATTTAGCCAGCACAAAGACGTAAAGTGGGCGATCCCTGTTTCATTGGGTGATTCTCATAAAGGCTTCCGTGTGATGGGTACTAACCATAGCTACTTAGAAAACTACCGCTATGGAAGTAAGCAACCACTTACTTTCCAGCAAGGTAAAGAGTTTAATGAGCTCTTTGATGTCGTGATTGGTGCCGATGTCGCGAAAAAGCTAGATTACAAGATTGGCGATCAAATCATTCTTGCACACGGTATCAGTGATGTAGCGTTCAGCCGCCACGATAACCTGCCCTTCAAGATTGTCGGAATACTCGCACCAACAGGAACACCAGTAGACAAAACCGTGCATGTATCGTTAGAAGCAATCGAAGCGATTCACGTTGGTTGGGAGTCGGGTGCCAACTTAGGGCACACCCCAGATGCCGAAACCTTGAAAACCTACGATTTCCAACCTCAACAAATCACCGCGATGATGCTTGGACTGAACTCGAAGATTCAAACCTTCGCACTGCAAAGAGAAATCAATAACTATCGTCAAGAGCCGTTGAGCGCAATTATGCCGGGCATTGCTCTGCATGAATTATGGGACATGATGTCTGTGGCAGAGCAAGCACTGTTAATTGTATCAGGGTTTGTTGTTATTGCTGGTTTACTAGGGATGCTCAGCAGCCTACTGACTAGCTTGCAAGAGAGGCGTCGTGAGATGGCTATTCTGCGTGCGATGGGCGCAAGGCCTCGTCATGTGTTTGGTCTATTAATTAGTGAAGCCAGTGCCCTGACCTTCTTAGGCATAACATTGGGCGTTGCAGTGTTGTTTGCTCTGATCGCAATAGTTGCTCCTATTGTGCAACAAAGTTATGGTATCAACATCTCGATATCTGCGATTACACCACACGAGTGGAAATTGCTTATGCTAGTGCAAATTGCAGGAATAATTATCGGCTTCATTCCCGCTTTCAGGGCTTACCGTCAGTCGTTATCTGATGGCATGACAATTCGAATCTAAATAGGAAACTACGATGCAACGCAAATTCCTTCTGATACTTGGGCTACTAATGTTCCCATTTATGAGTACAGCTCACGCTGAAGCACCTCAAAATGAGGAATCAGTATTAACACTCGAATGGATTGATTTAATTCCAGAATCAGAGCGCGCTCAACTAGATTCGTTTGGCATGCCAATGGTTGACCATAGCAGCATGGAGAAACCTCAACAGTCGACACTTGGCTCTGTTCGCCCCGAGCTGAATGGCAGTAAGGTTAAGATCCCAGGCTTTGTGATCCCATTGGAAGGCGATGAGAATATGATCACTGAGTTTCTATTGGTGCCATATTTTGGAGCATGTATCCACGTGCCCCCACCGCCACCAAACCAAATCATCTACGTTAAGTTTCCTAAGGGAGCGCCAATCCAGCAGTTGTGGGATGTTATCTATTTGGTAGGCACGCTGAAAACAGAATCGATCAGTCACGATTTAGCTCAAACGGGCTATCTGATTGAAGGGACTGCGATAGAAGAATACGACGACATGTAGTCGTTTGGAGGGTGGCTCAGCAATGAGCCGCCGTCACTGAATAAACAAAATTATTCAATAACAGTTTAACAACGATATTGTTCCTCTAAATTACGCAATGTAATTAGATAAATAAGCGAGTACACCCACATAAGTCGCGAGTAATAAACCTATACTAAGCTGCTTTTTCAGCTTGTTATCATTAACTTGATTCATAACACCTCCTTGACAATCACAACAAATTTAACATTTTATTATCATCATCAAAAGTAAAATTTTGTTGAAGTCTTCAACTCTGCACGCAAAATCTAGCCACAAATCAGATAAAGAGTTACATTTTAGACAGTTAAGTCGTTTCCTAACGGTACCCTTATGCCAGAAACCAAACAGCCAGTGATCATTGAGCATGCTAGCGATACACAGCATAAGCATGAGAAAAAGCCTCATATTACCGACAGTGCTAGTCGAATGCTGCAAATTGCCCAAAGCTTCGGTTTAGACTCCTTAATTAGCCACAGTGAAAAAGCGAGCGATAAAGCCGCCAGCACCCTGATTGAGCGAGCGCTATTAAGAGAGAAAAAACGTAAGGAGCTGCGCCAAAAGAACTTAGAGCAGATCCTGAAACTAGCTCACTCATCTTGTAAAGATGAAGCCGCTGGCGACCCTGATCAGGACTGGTTATATCGCTTTTTCGACATGGCACAAGAGATCCACAATACCTCGATGCAAAGGCTTTGGGCTCAAGTACTGAAAAGAGAAGTCACCAACCCAGGTTCTACGTCGATGAAGGCACTGCAAATCCTAAAAGACATGACGCCAAAGGAAGCACTGACCTTACAAAGAGCCGCTTCACTGGGTTGTAGCTTTGGTAACGACAACAGTAAAAAGCTATTGCTTGGCTTTAAGTCTCACGCAGGGCTGTTTAGTTTTGGTAAAAGAGACACCACCAACGCCATTAACCTTGGTGGGCACAACCTTCCCTACTCTAGCCTCCTCCACCTGATTGAACTTGGCATTATTCTAGGCACGGAATTAGAGTCTGGAGAGATCGACTTCGACCCAGCATTACATCTGACGTATCAAGGTAAGAGTATGTCACTGGCGCCGCTATCAAAAGGCGTTAAGTTGGTGTACTACCGATTCAGCCCTACTGGCAATGAGCTATGTGCGCTACTAGGCAATAAACCTAATATGCCTTATTACGACCAATTGATTGCCCTATTAAGCCAGAAATTCACGGTACAAACCGAAGTGAAAAGCAGTGTGAACTACACCGTCTAAAGGTTAGACGGTGTAAAATCGAAAAGCATTGAGAAGAATGAAGATAACCTAGAGGATAGGTTTCTTGTCTCGGTAGAGTATGGCTGCATTGCTTATAGCGGATATGGGCAGCCTTAGTCATACCAACGGTCTCAATTAGCTAGAATGTTACGCTTCTCTAACGCATCAATGCACAGCTCGATCAATTCATCGATCGTCCTCTCTCCTGCTGGTAGATCGATCTCCGGGTTCTGTGGTGCTTCGTAAGTCGAGCTAATTCCGGTGAAATTAGGAATCTCTCCCGCACGTGCTTTCTTATACAAACCTTTAGGATCACGCTGTTCGCAAACCTCTAATGGCGTATTCACAAACACTTCAAGAAACTCTCCTTCAGGCAGTAAGTCGCGTACTAGTTGTCTTTCCGCTTGGTGAGGAGAGATAAACGCAGACAATACAATCAAGCCAGCATCGGCCATCAATTTAGCTAACTCACCGATACGACGAATATTCTCTCGGCGATCTTGCTCAGAAAAGCCAAGGTCACTACACAAACCATGACGAACATTATCTCCATCCAGCAAATAAGTATGGTAGCCCAGTTGCGCCAAACGATTCTCTAGCGCACCTGCCAGTGTCGATTTGCCAGAACCAGACAGCCCAGTGAACCAGAGCACGGCAGGCTTTTGTGATTTCAGATCCGCGCGGAATGCTTTATCAATCGAGTGTTGATGCCACACAACATTCTCATCTTTGTGTTTGAGTACTGCGGTCATAAATAGTCCTTTAAATAAACAGCATTAAAATGGGAAAAAGTAAGGAATTAGGGTCAGTACCAAGCCCGAATAAACAATCGAGATTGGGATACCGATGCGCAGATAATCTGTAAGGTGATAATTACCTACGCTATAAACAAGTAAGTTAGTCTGGTAGCCGTATGGCGAAATGAAGCTGGCACTCGCACCAAACAATACCGCCATGATGAATGGCATTGGGTCAACGCCATAGCCTACCGCCATGCTGTAGCCGATCGGGAACGAGAGTGCCGCAGCGGCGTTATTGGTGACTAACTCTGTCAGAACCAGAGTCATCAGATAAGTCGCGACCAAGGCACCAAATACGCCCCAGCCATTAAATGCCTCAATGAACATCTGCCCCATACGTTCCGACAAACCCGATGAAATCATCAGCTGAGCAATAGAGAGCGCAGAGCCCACAATCACGACAATATCAACAGGAAAGCGGCGGCGAAGCTCACTCAGCTGCACGATACCAAATGCCACCAGCAATAATAAAAACCCAGCTAAGCCTTTAATTATTGGCACCATATCAAGCAGTGCTAAACCAATCACACTAGTGAAACCAAGTAGTACAAGCGCCGATTTATCGGCATCAAGCTTGGCACTTGAATCCAAATCATTCATCAACACAAACTCTTTGTTGTGTTGTTGTCGCTGCTCTTCAAAGCGTTTGCCAGGTACTAGAATCAAGGTATCGCCTGCCGTCAGCGTTATGTTACCCAAGCCACCTTCAAGGCGTTCATGACCGCGACGAATCGCTACCACCACAGCATCAAAGCGGTCTCGGAACTGGCTGGTTTTCAATGTTTTATTACAGAAGCTTGCCGATGAACTCACCACTACTTCAACAAAACTCTGCCCATTGAGGTGATGTTGACCAAACAGAGTTAGCCCTTGGATTTCTTGTAGCGTCGCGACACTCTCCACATCACCACAAAACAGCAGACGATCACGAGCCTGCAATACAAAATCAGGGTCAATCGAGGCGGTGGTTTTACCGTCACGAATCACTTCCGCTAAGAACAACTTTCGCAGTGCTCTTAGGTTATTCTCACTCACACTGCGACCAACCAACGGAGAGCCCGGCTCCACTCTGGCCTCTAAGAAGTAAGGTAGATCATCTTGCGATCCATCATCATAGCTTGGTAGGAAGTAACTCAAAGGAATAAGGATCAAAACCCCACCCGCTAATACCGCTAACCCGATCAAAGTTGGTGTGAAAAAGTTTAGACTCGGCAATCCTGCATCTTCAACAAAGCTATTGATGATCAAGTTGGTTGAGGTGCCGATCAATGTCAGTGTTCCACCAAGAATCGCTGCGTATGACAATGGAATAAGGAGTTTAGACGGCGCGTGTTGTTGATTACGTTTGATCGCACCGATCAAAGAAACCACCACTGCCGTATTATTGGTAAAAGAAGAAAGCAAGGCTGTGGAAATACCCAACTTTGCCACCACTGTACCCAACCGGCCTTCAGATATATTGCGGCTAACCCAGCTGATTAAGCGAGTTTTTTCCAGCGCACTTGATGCCAAGATCAGGAGAATTAGAGTCAGTAGTGAGGAGTTAGTGAAATTGTTGGCTATGCTCGATAGGTCGATCATCCCACCCATAAAAGCAATGAACGCTGCGCCAGCAAAGATAAAGCTTGGCTTAATACGGGTAACGAGCAGGCAAGTAATAATGCCGAGCAAAATCGCTAATACAAATCCTTGTTGCCACATATACCCGTCCTTTGTGGCGGAAACGATCGGTTTCCGCCAAATTCGATAAGCTGCTACTTAGCCGTTTATGACTTCAGTAGTTGGCTTAAATCTTTGGCATCCCAATAAGGGAAGTGCTTGCGAACCAATGCATTAAACTCAAGTTCAAATGAAGAAAAGTTACCGACTTGCTGTTCAACAGAGTCCAAACGGTCTCGAATCAAACCCGCGCCAACTGTCACGTTGGTTAGGCGGTCAATAACGATGAAGCCACCGGTATCGGCACTTTCACGGTATTGATCCAGCGCGACTGTCTCATTCAGTGACCACTCACACAAGCCAATACCATTCAGTGGTAACTCTTCAACCTCATGCGTCGACAGGTTGTTGATGTCGTATTGATGGCGAACAGTTTCCACCTGACCAACGGTTTTCTTACCTGCGATCTTGATGTCGTAAGCTTTACCCGGTTGCAGTGGCTGCTCTGTCATCCACACAATGTCTGCCAATACGTGGTTGGTAGATTCAATCTGCGCGTTTTCTAGCACAATCAGATCACCACGACTGATATCGATTTCATCTTCAAGAGTCAGTGTTACCGCCAAGCCTGCTTGCGCTGACTCCAAATCTCCATCAAAGGTTACGATACCAGCAACTTTAGAAGTTTTGCCCGATGGCAAAGCCTTGATTTCATCACCGACGCTAACACGACCAGAAGACACTGTGCCGGCAAAGCCGCGGAAGTCTAAGTTAGGACGATTCACATACTGCACTGGGAAACGGAATTCACCAGCCGAGCTTTTTTGGTCGATATCAACGTTCTCTAACACTTCGAGTAGAGATGGGCCTTCAAACCATGCTAGCTCTTTGCTTGGTGTAGCAACGTTGATGCCTTCAAGCGCCGAAACCGGCAAGATCTGAATGTCCGTTTCGCCTTCTAGATTTTCTGCAAACTCTAGGTATTCATCGCGAATCTCTTCAAAACGATCTTGTGAATAGTCCACGAGATCCATTTTGTTCACTGCAACGATGAAATGCTTCAAACCAAGCAAGTTAGAAATAAACGAGTGACGACGCGTTTGATCCAGAACGCCCTTACGAGCATCAATCAAGATCACCGCCAGATCACACGTTGAAGCGCCTGTAGCCATATTGCGCGTGTACTGCTCATGCCCTGGGGTATCAGCAATAATGAATTTACGTTTTTGTGTCGAGAAGTAGCGGTAAGCAACATCAATGGTGATGCCTTGTTCACGCTCAGCCTGCAGGCCATCAACAAGCAGTGCTAAATCAAGCTTCTCACCTGTGGTACCCACTCGTTGGCTATCCGAGTGAACTGCAGCTAGCTGATCTTCATAAATCTGTTTTGTATCATGGAGTAAGCGACCGATTAATGTACTTTTACCGTCATCTACCGAGCCACAAGTTAAGAATCTAAGCATAGATTTATGCTGATGCTGACTCAGATAACCTTCAATCCCTAGTTCAGCCAATTCGGCTTCTACTGCACTATTCATTTTTCTTTCCTTAGATTCTTAGAAATAACCTTGGCGCTTTTTCAGCTCCATTGAGCCAGACTGATCATGGTCAATCGCTCGACCTTGACGCTCACTGGACGTCGCTACCAGCATCTCTTCAATAATGCCTGTTAGCGTATTCGCCTCAGATTCAACCGCTCCGGTTAGTGGGTAACAGCCTAAAGTACGAAAACGAACGCTTTTCTCTTCAATCACTTCACCTTCTTGCAACTCCATACGGTCATCATCAACCATGATCAGCATGCCATCACGCTCAACCACCGGACGCTTATCCGAAAGGTAAAGTGGAACAATATCGATGCTCTCTAGATAGATGTATTGCCAGATATCTAGCTCAGTCCAGTTTGATAGAGGGAATACACGGATGCTTTCGCCCTTGTTAACCTGACCATTATAAGTGTGCCAAAGCTCTGGACGCTGGTTCTTTGGATCCCACGTGTGGTTCTTATCTCGGAAAGAGTAAACACGCTCTTTCGCTCGAGATTTTTCTTCATCACGACGTGCACCACCAAATGCAGCATCGAAACCATACTTGTTTAACGCCTGCTTAAGGCCCTGAGTTTTCATAATGTCGGTATGCTTAGAAGAGCCGTGCACAAATGGGCTACACCCCATTGCTAGACCTTCAGGGTTCTTATGTACCAAAAGGTCAAAACCGTACTTTTTGGCTGTGCGGTCACGGAACTCAATCATCTCGCGAAATTTCCAGTCCGTATCAACGTGTAACAAAGGGAATGGAATCTTGCCTGGGTAAAACGCTTTGCGAGCTAAATGAAGCATCACAGAAGAATCTTTACCGATGGAGTACATCATTACTGGGTTATCAAACTCAGCCGCCACTTCACGGATAATATGAATACTTTCCGCCTCTAGCTGTTTTAGGTGGGTTAAACGTTCTTGGTCCATTTCAGTGCTTCCTTTAAGGCTCGCGTTACGAGCAATTCATTACTTGGTCTCGCCAAGCAAGGGATTTAGGTCATCCACTCAGTGAATGGGAGTATTGGCACTAGAAGAAAACAGAAGCTTCGATTGAGCTCTCCTTGCTATTCATCTGCCTGATACGTCCTTGATATAGGCATTATGACGAGCCGCTCATATTACTGGAAATTCTAAAATTTCATTTTTTATTCTAAAAACTGATAAGGCGTACAATAAATAGATAAGCAAGTAAAATGAATGGATTAATCTTATCGATATCATTTGTGCATAGATTGAGCAGCTATGGGAGGCATCTTGCAGAACACCATAAAGTAATCGATCTAAATCACGAATTCACATTCGTTGTAATCATTGTTTCACTCCATTTTGTTACATTACGCAAAAGTTTTCTTCTATCCACTTTGGAGCTACAAAATGAAAGTTGCAATGAAACCTTTATCATTGGCTGTACTTGCGGGTCTTGGTCTGACACTCGCAGGCTGCACAACAACACCAGATACCGATGAAGTGATTAAACTACGTGTCGTAGAGACAACTGACATCCATACTAACCTAATGGATTACGACTACTACAAAGACAAGCCATCACAAAAAATTGGCTTAGCACGTACTGCAACTCTAGTAAAAGAAGCTCAAAACGA
Organism: Pseudoalteromonas sp. G5_S1_14_S5; assembly: GCF_054968605.1. NCBI lineage: Bacteria > Pseudomonadati > Pseudomonadota > Gammaproteobacteria > Alteromonadales > Pseudoalteromonadaceae > Pseudoalteromonas > Pseudoalteromonas sp. G5_S1_14_S5. Next base: position 84,416 of record NZ_JBQKUM010000007.1, read on the forward strand.
AGTAACAAACAGCGTATTAGTTGATAACGGTGACCTACTGCAAGGTAGCCCAATGGGTGACTACATAGCAGACAAAGGCATCGTTGCCGGTGAAGTTCATCCTGCTTACAAAGCAATGAACCAGCTAAGCTATGATGCAGCGAACATCGGTAACCACGAGTTCAACTACGGCCTAGAGTTCCTAGAAGAGTCTATAAACGACGCTGATTTCCCATACATCAGTGCTAACGTTTACGATGCTGAAACGAAAGAGCACTACTTCACGCCTTACATTATCAAGACGCACACTTTCGCAGATACAGCGGGCGTAGAGCACGAGATCAAAGTAGGTTACATCGGCTTTGTTCCACCACAAATCATGACGTGGGATAAGAAGAACCTTGAAGGTAAAGTAATCGCTCGCGACATCGTTGAGACAGCAAACGAGCTAGTACCTCAAATGAAGGCTGAAGGTGCAGATGTTATCGTTGCGATTCCTCACTCTGGCGTATCTCAAGACCCATACAAAGCAGGCGAAGAGAACTCGACGCTTTACCTATCTGAAGTAGAAGGCATAGATGCGATTGCATTCGGTCACTCTCACGCCGTATTCCCAGGTAAAGGCTTCGACAACCTCCAAGGCGTTGACAACGAAAACGGCACTATGAATGGTGTTGCGGCAGTAATGCCTGGTCGCTGGGGTAGCCACGTAGGTGTTATGGACCTAACACTGGCGCAAAAAGACGGTAAGTGGGAAGTAGTAAAAGGCCAATCTGAAGCTCGCCCTATCTATGACAAGGTTGAGAAGAAATCACTGGCTGCAGCGGATGAAGGCATCGTAACTGCACTAGAAAAAGATCACCAAGGTACTCGCGACTTTGTGAACCAACCAATTGGTAAAGCAGATGACGTGATGTACAGCTTTCTATCGCTAGTACAAGACGATCCAACAGTACAGATCGTTAACCTTGCACAAAAAGATTACGTTGAGCAATTCATCCAAGGCGACCCTGATCTAGACGGTACACCTGTACTTTCTGCAGCGGCCCCATTCAAAGCAGGCGGTCGTAAGAATGACCCAGCAAACTTCACTGAAGTTGAATCTGGTCAACTAACATTCCGTAACGCGGCTGATTTGTACCTTTACCCGAATACGCTAGTGGCGATGAAGGTAACGGGTCACGAAGTAAAAGAGTGGCTTGAGTGTTCTGCTGGTCAATTCAACCAGATCGATGTGAACTCTACAGCACCACAACAGCTGATTGAGTGGGATAACTTCCGTACTTACAACTTCGATGTTATCGACGGTGTGAATTACCAAATCGACGTAACTCAGCCTGCAAAATACGATGCAAACTGTAAAGTGGTTAACCCTGATTCTCAGCGTATTGTTGGTCTAACTTACCAAGGTAAGCCAATCGACATGAAGCAAGACTTCCTGATCGCAACCAACAACTACCGTGCTTACAGTGCTAAATTCCCAGGTACAGGTGAAGAGTTCATTGCATTCGATGCACCAGATGAAAACCGTACGGTACTGGCAAACTACATATCTCGCGTAAGCAAAGAGCAAGGTCAAGTGAGTCCAACCGCTGATAACAACTGGTCATTTGCACCAATCAAAACGGATAAGAAACTAGATATCCGCTTTGAAACGTCACCAAGTGAGAAGGCTGCTCAGTTCATCAAAGATAAAGGTCAATACCCGATGAAACGCGTTGCGACTGATGACGTTGGCTTCGGTGTTTACCAAATCGACCTAACTAAATAAATTACTCAAGTAATCGATAGCTAACCGACTAAAGGCTGAGTCTCATGACTCAGCCTTTTTATTTTAAAACAACTTAAATTATTGAATAAATGCATATTATTTCTCGACCTCTAATAATTCATCGCTCTCAAACTGCTTTTCAAATCACAGCCTCTTATCGCCCTCCCTCATCGAAACATCATTACGTTTATACCTAGTGGTACTCAACCAGACTTCACCTCAGACAGACCTGTTGAAGGCAGCAAGAAATTCAGCACAGAATAAAAGGGCACGGATTAGTATTTCTCTTCTGAAAAGAATCTGACTTTATTTGTTAATAATCCTGAAAAATATGTCCCCTCAATATAGTGGCTATTGCGCATGGGCCGTTTCAGCCAAAAACGATTTTGCACCAGTTGATCCTCAATATTAGATCACATTGGATGACAAACTTTACCTGAACTACGACCAAGAGATTCAAGAGGCTTGGGAAAAAGACCGTGCACAGCACATTCAACAAGCCGATAAAGCTTGGCCGCAGCTGATTAAATAAGGTAGCTTCATTATGATTGATAGTCCTTTTCGTTTACCACGTTACACGCCTTTTGGTTTGGGTGAGTCTGTTGTCGAGTGGGCAACTGGGCTATCTAAGCTAGACCGACTCTATCAAGCTCGACAAGACGAGTTATCTAGTTTCGAATTCATGAATTACACCTTGTCGGCGCTCAATATCGAATACTCCATTGCATCGGGAAGCACAGAAAACATTCCTGAAGAAGGCCCTGCTGTGATTGTAGCTAACCACCCACTCGGCGTGATTGAAGGAGTGATCCTAGCTGATCTCGCAGGATCAGTTAGGAAGGATGTAAAGGTGTTGGCGAATGAGTTACTCTGTAGTTAACCTTAAGAAACTACCATTGAAAACCTTAGGCAGGTACATGGGGCGAGAGCTTGCTCAAGATTACCTAGAGCAGCACGCCCAAGGCTGATTTAGACCGAACTGTACCTACACTCAAATAAGTGCGATGATTTCAGCACTTATTTGGCTTAGGTTATTTTCATGCACACCTCTTTTATCGAACAACTGCAAAGCTTCGACTTCTCAGAAAGTCAGATTGAATCGCTAGTCGCTGTCGCCAAGCCTCTTGAACTCCCCACCAGACACATTCTTATTAACCAAGGAGAGATGGCAGACTCACTTTACTTCGTGCTTGAAGGCCTATGCCACGCTTGTTACCTCACTAATGAGGGCAAGCAATACAGCAAAGAGTTCTACTGGGAACAAGACTGGATCATCGGCTTTGAGAGCTTGATAAAAAACCAAGCGTCCCCTTACCTGCTTGAAACCCTCACGCCTATTACGCTATTAGAACTGCCCATGAAGACCGTAATCGAGTGGCGTGCCTCTAATAATCCTTTGTATTTAAAGCTGCTAGAAACCCAGCTGATGCACAAGGAAAACAAAGAGCGATTCATGTTGCTCTATACCCCAGAGCAACGTTACCAACTTTTCTGTGAGCACTACCCAGATCTGGAACAACGCCTCAACGACAATCAAATTGCTGCCTACCTAGGAATAACGGCAATAAGCTTGAGTAGAATTAAAGGTCGAATTAACAATAGTTAATGCCAACGGTCAGTGTGCATAGTACATTCAAAGCATCGATAATCTCTGGATGTAAACATGATCACTTGGCACTCTATTCCCTTTTCTGAACTTTCAACACAACAGCTCTATCAACTGTTGCAACTACGAGTCGACGTATTTGTAGTTGAGCAAACCTGCCCTTATCCAGAGCTCGATGGTAAAGATACCCTAGAAGGTGTCCAGCACCTAATGGGCTATGCGGACGGAGAGCTCATCGCTTGTGCTCGTTTATTGCCACCAGGTACGACTTATGACAATGCCAGTATTGGCCGAGTTGCAACCAAACAACCAGCAAGAGGCAATGGTTTAGGGCATGAATTACTGGTAGAAGCATTAGCTCGCTGTGAAGCATTATGGCCGAACACGACCATCGACATTGGTGCGCAAGAGCACCTAGAAAGCTTCTACGCTAGCCATGGATTCAAGACGATCTCTGAAATGTATTTGGAAGATGATATTCCACACGTAGACATGAGATTAGAGAAGTAATGTCGAATATCACTGTCGGTATCCTACTTTTAATTGCGGGGAACCTGTTTGCCTCGCTCTCTGACGTAGCTGTGAAGTTATTGAACGGCGAAGTCCCACCTCCTCAGTATATTTTTTTCCGCCAGTTGATATCCCTGTTACTCATCACTCCTTTGTGGCTGCAACAAAACAAAGAACAACGCCGCTTACAACAAGCCAAGGTCACCTTAATTCGTGGACAACTGATCTTAATCGGCAGTGGATGTATGGTGGTCGCGATCAGCCATATGTCTTTAGCGACAGCTAACGCGGTATTTTACGTCGCCCCATTATTGATGCTGCCTCTGTCTGTACTTCTGCTAAAAGAGCAGCCTGCGCTTGGCAAAATCATCGCCACTACTGTCGGCTTTATTGGCGCGCTAATCGTGTTGCGACCTTCTCAGTTCCACTGGGCCGCACTATTTGCATTAGGCACAGCACTAACTCTGGCCCTGTTTAATGTACTGGTAAGAAAACTTCCTAGTGAGCAATCCGTAGTGACGACGCTGTGGTGGACAACCCTCTTTTCCATCCCTGCCTCATTAATACTGTGCTTATTTTATTGGCAGCCCGTGTCTTTAGAACATCTTGGATACATAGCACTCAGTGCAACGCTAATACTGAGTTACAACGGGCTTGCAGTTGCCGCCTATCAAAAAGCGCACTCTAGTCAGATTGCTCTCGCTGAATATTCTGGCTTGGTGTTTGTCGCATTGATTGGTGCCATATGGTTCGATGAGATTCCGGATACACTAACCTTTATTGGCATTATGCTGATCATCCTACCGCTCGCGCCTTTCAAGCGACCAAAAAAAAGAGCTAATGCTTAGCTCTTTTTTGTCTCGTTGGTACTGTTGAGTTCGTAACTCACGCAAGATATCTATTTGCTGCGGCCAAAGCCACCATCCGACAAACGGAAGAACATGACTGATGTGTCGCCCTTCTCTAACTGTAGGATATCAAGTTGTCCAGTTTCTGCTAATTTGAATCGAACTAACTGACCTTTACGAATTTGGCTGAGTGGTTTGTCTGCCCCTTCAATGCGGACTAGCGCATTTAAATCAGACAGCGGTAAATCGTTATTTCGGAAAACTTGAGCCAAGGTATCACCTTGCTTAACCAGATACTCCTGCCAATTACTGTTCGTCGGCTCTGATGAGTTACTCTTCGTATTGTGCTGCTCGCTCAGCCCAACGGTATTGATCTCAAGCGCAACGCGAGATGTAACCGAAGTTACTTCTACCTTAGGCTCAGGTAACGGCACAACAAGTAGGATAAGAACGATCGGCGAAACCACCATTAATAATCTTTGGTGTAGCTTAGGTAATAAACCCCAAGCCTGCACAACCGAGGTTTTCATTTCTTTTATATCTATCGAGCTCAATTTCTCTTTGACCTGGTCCAGTCGATCCTTGAGTTCTGCTAAGTGGTCAACTTTCTGCTTTTTCTTTTGACGACGATTCATACCACTGCGTCCTATAAATTGAATAACTACAGTATAAAAACCAAAGTACCAACAGTATAGATCTTTCCGTCACAACGAGGCTCAATGCAAGAAAATTGACATGGCTGTGATTTGGACGCGGTAAAGCGCAAGTGATCATGGACTAGCCGTTTCTTCACGCTGCTAATACTGGTATTCTTACCTTTTTCGTACTGACAAAAAGAGTGACTTTTCATGTCTGAAGTAAAATTTGAAACTGTAGAGCAAAAAGCTAGCTACGGTATCGGTCTACAAATGGGCCAACAACTTGCTGGTTCTGGTCTTGAAGGCCTAAACGTTGACGCAATCGCTGCTGGTATCGCTACAGCTCTAGTTGGTGACATGCCAGCTATCGAAGTTGACGAAATCAACAACGCACTACAAGAACTACACACTCGCGGTGAAGCTGCACGTCAAGAACTAGCTAAAGCTGCAGCTGCAGACGGCGAAGCTTTCCTAGCTGACAACGCTCTTCGTTCAGAAGTAACAGTTCTTGAGTCTGGACTTCAATACGAAGTACTAACTGAAGGCACTGGCGAAATCCCAACTGCAGACAAGCAAGTACGTGTTCACTACCACGGCGAACTAACTGACGGTACTGTTTTCGACAGCTCTGTATCTCGCGGACAACCAGCTGAATTCCCAGTAACTGGCGTAATTCAAGGTTGGGTTGAAGCTCTACAGATGATGCCTGTTGGCTCTAAGTGGAAGCTTTACATCCCTCAAAACCTAGCATACGGTGAGCGTGGCGCAGGTGCTGCAATCCCACCATTTGCTGCTCTAGTATTTGAAGTAGAACTTCTAGCTATTCTTTAATTTTTATAAAAACCTATGGTAAAACAAAATACTATAGACAAATAAAATTAAAATAACGTAACGGCGATGTGACTACATCGCCGTTTTTCGTTTATAGTGAAAGAGTAAATTACTTTATTACTTAAGGAAGAATGTTTTAAGCAGCCTCGCTGTTGTCTCTTGCGCTAGCACCGGCAATTCTGAACAAACCAGTTCTGGTTCTGATACAAACTACTCTCAACGATCACAAACTACATTGATGGCAGCTGTGAACATGTGGTCTCAACAAAACGAAACAAAACGAAACAAAACCGCTTGCCGATACCGTTGCTGACCAAGCATCAGTAACTAGCGATCAAGCGATTGGTGGCATCGGCTCTATGTTAGCACTTACACAGAATTCACTAGATACAGCTGACAACAAAGAACTCACAACGCTTATTCCAAGTATGTCTAGCCTAGAGTCAACAGGCCTATAATCACTGCTGAACTCACAAAGTGCGTTGAAAGTGCTTTTTCTAACCTAGGTATGGATCCATCGATGGTTTCTAAATTGCACCAATCATACTTCAAGCACTTCAATCGCAAGACGCAACGAGTGGTTTGATGGATTCATTAGCAGCGATTTGGAAATAAGCTAAGTAATAATACTGTAGATTGAAATGATATGGGCACTTCGGTGCTCTCTTTGTAGACGTAAGAAACTAAGATACGAGATACGAGATACGAGATACGAGATACGA